>NZ_RAWR01000081.1:0-40463 GCF_003986945.1 Corallococcus sp. AB018
GGTTCATGAAGGGCTCCTCTATCACGCGACGCTCGCCTACCGCGAAGGGGAGGGGAAAGCTTCCCGGAACAGGCGCCGGGCATTCTCGGTCGTCCGCTGGGCGAGCGCCTCCACCGGCTCTCCCAGCACGTGCGCCATGCCCGCGAGGATGTGGGGCAGGTAGCCGGGTTCGGACCGCTGCCCCCGGAAGGGCGTGGGCGCCTGGTCCGGCGAGTCCGTCTCCGACACCAGCCGATCCGCCGGAATCACGCGCAGGGCGTCCAGCGGCTTGCGCGCCTCCGCCCAGGTCACCGGGCCCGCGAAGGAGAAGTGGCAGCCCTTCTGGATGTAGAAGCGCGCCAGCTCCGCGCCGCCGCTGTAGCTGTGCATCAGGATGCCGGCCTCCGGCCAGGCTTCCGCCTTCAGGAACTCCATCATCGCCGGGTGCAGCCGGTGGCAGTGCATCAGCACCGGCAGCCCGTGCTTGCGCGCCAGGGCCATGTGTCCGCGCAGCACCGCCAACTGCCGCTCCAGCGGGGCGCCGGGGAGGGATGGGCCATCCAGGCCGCACTCGCCCACCGCCACCGCGCCGCCTTGCGACAGCAGCGCGTCCAACCGCTCCAGGTGCGCGCCGTCATCCTCCGCTGGCAGGTCCGGCAGGAACTGGGGATGGATGCCCAGCCCCACCTGGATGCGCGCGTCCTTGCGCGGCAGCGCGAGCAATGGCTCCCACGTGTCCGGGCCCACCGCCGGAATGAGGATGCCGTGCAGGCCCGCGGCCCAGGCGCGCGCGACAACGCTGTCGCGGTCCGGGTCGAAGCGCGAGGCGTCCAGATGGCAGTGCGTGTCGATCATTGAGCACCCTTCTTCTCAATCCAGTTCAATCACCGACAGCCTCGGATGCCATGCCCTTCAAGGCCTGCCGGCACCCGTGAACGCGAAGCTAAGACGCGCCCCCTGACTTTGGAGCATCGCGACCTGGGAGGCGTGGAAATGATCAAGCGAGTGGTGTTGGGGGCGTTGTTCGGGGCGCTGACGGTGCTGGGGACGGGCTGCGGCGACGAGTGCGTCGATCAGTTCGACTGCCGTGACAAGGGCGCCGCGCCGGCGGGCCAGGAGTGGATCTGCAACGCGGACGACAAGTGCGAGCTGCAGAACCTCGTGCTCCCGCCGGAAGAGGACGCGGGCACGGAGGTTGATGCCGGCACGGAGGTCGACGCGGGCACGGAGGTTGATGCCGGCACGGAGGTCGACGCGGGCACCGAGGACGCCGGGACGGAAACCGATGCCGGCACCGACGCGGGGATGAACGTGGCCAAGGGCGGCGCGTGCACCGCGTCCGCGGAGTGCATGGCGGGCCTGCGCTGCGAGGCCGCCACCTGCCAGTCGCTCCTCATCGCCGTGACGGGCAACGACGGCGGCACGCGCGCGCTGGTGACGGAATACGACGTGCCGGGGATGACGTCGCTCAGCGCCGACGGTGTCGCCAGCGCCTACCCGCGCTTCGGCCCGGACGGCGCCCAGGTGGCCTTCGTGCAGGGCGACGTCACCGCCGCCGCGGGTGAGCTCGCGGTGCGCCCGGTGCCGCTCACGGCCGCCGCGCCCACCGTGCTGACCACGGGCACGGCCTCCAGCAGCACGCGCATCCGCTACATGGAGTGGGAGCCGGGCAACCTCATCACCTGGGTGCGCGGCAGCACGGGCATCTCCACCATCGCGGCGACGGGCGGCTCGCCCACGCAGGCCACCGTCAACGGCACCTTCCCGGACCTGGCGCCCAACGGCACGGACTACGCCTACAGCGCCGCGGGCAACGGCATCTACGTCTCCACGGGCGGCGGTGTGCCGGCTCCGCTGGCGGGTTCGCCCACCTCGGGCGAGCAGCCGCACTACAACCGCACCACCTCGCAGCTGCTCTTCCTGGCCAACCCGGACAACCTCACGGTGACCTTCGGCACGGACACCACCCCGGTGCTGCGGCTGTACTCGCTGCCGGTGACGGGTGGCGGTACCCCGGCGCTGCTCGCGGACAGGACCTCCGATAGCGCGACGGGCGGCACCGTGGACTCGTACATCGCGAACCCGAACTGGGCGCCGGATGGCAGCTGGGTGGCGTACGTGCGCGCCTACTACCAGAACATCAATGGCGCGGCCACGCTGTGCGGCAACACCGGCGCGACGCTGTGCGGGACCACGCCGGGCAACGTCATCTTCCTGCAGCGCGTGAACACCACCACGGGCGCGGCGGACGGCGCCCCGGTGAAGCTCGCCGACAACGCCACGCTGCCGTCCTTCTCCCCGGACGGTCAGCTCGTGGCCTACGTCTTCGGCGGAGCGCTCTACGTGCAGCCCATCGACCCGGCCACCGGCCAGCCCACCGGCACCCTCATCCAGCACCCGAAGGACACGTACACGGTGCTGACCAACGAGGGTGACGACTACCGCCCGCGCTGGCAGCCCCGCTAGTCCCAGGCACCCAAAGCCCCGCGCTCCGGGGTTTCCCGGCCCGTGTTCCCGGTTTTACGAGGGAGCACGGGCCTTCGTGTTTCAGGTGCGAAGCGCGCAGCACACCCGGCGCGAAGTGACGAACGCGGGCAGTCCAGGGTCCGGATGAACCCCAAGTGGATCCATTACCCCGTCCAAAGGATCCAGGTTCCAGGACGAAAAGAAGGGGAGAAGGACTCCACCCGCGCTCACGCGAAACGCGGCACCTGGTGGAGAAAGGCTGACAGCCGTGTCGCGACAGCTCCGCGCCCGCGCGCTCCGTTTCAGCGGAGCACGGCCTGGGGCTTCGCGGGGCCGGGACGCGGGCGCTTCAGCCTTCGACGACGATGCGGCGGCCCAGCGCGCGGGTCATCTGCGGGGAGGTGACAAGCTCCAGCACGCCACTCATCTCTCCGCCCGCGGTGTCGAACGCCGCCGCGATGACCTCGCCGAGGGTGAGCTGGGCCTTCTGGGCAGCCACCCGAGCGCGCTTTGCCGTGCGACGCAGCGCGGGCATCACCCGCCGACCCTGCCGCCGCACCGTGCCACCCTTCGTCTTGCCTGCGGTCCGCTTCGCCATGGTTCCTCCCGCTACTGCCGATACGCGGGTGAGTACCTCGTCGGTCTGACACCATGCAGGCGAGGTGCCAGGGCTCAGCCTCCCCGTCAGGTCCCTGAATCCAGGGGTTTTCCTCGCGGGTAGCGGGTTTCCGAGGGGCGGAAGGGCCTTCCTTTTTTCAGCCCTTCAGGGTCGTTCCTCGTTCTGTCGAGTTTTTCGTTCATCCAGCGCGGTGATTTCCACGCATCGTTCAATGGAGCGCACCCGCCCGAGGCCGTGCGACGACAGGGCTGGGTCGGGTGTCACCCCCTGGCCACAGCCCCTGCGGGCAGGCGACCGCGGTGCGGTTGGGACGCGGCGGGGATTCGCGGTAGAGGGCGGGCGCCCATGCGAGTCCAGGTCCTCTTCCACGACAACTGTTTCGACGGCGCGGCCAGCGCCGCGGTCTTCACCCGCTTCTACCGGGAGCGCGTGCGCGCCGACGCGACGTTCAGCTACCGGGGCCTCGCCCACAAGCCGGGGGCGGAGGGCATCGACCCGGCCGTCTTCACGGGCGACGAGAACGTCATCGTCGACTTCCGCTACAGCCAGGACGCGCGGCTCACCTGGTGGTTCGACCACCACGCCTCCGCCTTCCAGCAGCCCGGCGACGAGCCCCACTTCCAGCGCGACACCAGCGGCCGGAAGTTCCACGACCCGCATCGCAAGAGCTGCACGCTGTACCTGGCGGACGTGGCGCGCGAGCGCTTCGGCTGGGACGCGTCCCCGCTGAAGGACCTGCTGCACTGGGCGGAGATCATCGACGGAGCGCAGTTCCCCAGCCCCCAGATGGCGGTGGCGCTGGAGGAGCCCGCGCTGCGCATCATGACGGTGCTGGAGGCGACGAAGGACGACACGCTCATCCCGGAGGTCATCCGGCGCATGCAGACGGACTCGCTGGCGGACATCGCCCGCTCACCGCTCATCGCCGCCCCGCTGGAGCCGCTGCTCTTCAAGCACCAGCGCAACATCGACCTCGTGCGTGAGAAAGCCCGCTACGAGAACGGCGTCGTCTCCTTCGACCTGGTGGACGAGGGCGTGGACAGCCTCAACAAGTTCATCGCGTACGCGCTCTATCCGGACGCGCGCTACACGCTGTGGGTGGGGAAGGGCGCGTCGCGCGCCAAGGTCTCGCTGGGTTCCAACCCGTGGCGGCCGGAGACGCGCAAGCACGACCTGGCGGCCATCGCCGGCCGCTACGGCGGGGGCGGCCACCCGGTGGTGGCCGCGGCGAGCTTCAAGGCGGACCAGGCCGACAAGGCCCGCGCCGCGTACCAGGAGATTCTCGCGGAGCTGTCCGGCGCGCGCTGAGCGCCGGGGCTTAGGGGCGGGCGAAGAGGTCGAAGCCCGCCTGCCGGAGCAGCCGTACCACCGATAGCATGGGCAGTCCCTGCACGTTGGTGCGGTCGCCCTCCAGCTTCTGGAGCAGCGCCTGCCCCCGGCCCTCCACGCGGTAGCTGCCCGCGCAGCCCTCCCACTCGCCGGTGTCCAGGTAGCGCTCCAGCTCCTCCGGAGGGACGGGGAAGAACGTCAGGCGCGCGTCCTCCAGCGTCTCCGAGTGATGGCCGCCCGGCCCCAGCAGGCACACGGCGGTGTGGATGACATGGGTGTTCCCCAGCAGGCGCGTGAGCTGCGCGCGCGCCGCGTCCCGGTCCTGGGGCTTGCCCAGCACGTCGCGGCCCACCTCCACCAGCTGATCCGCCGCCAGCACCCAGGACTCCGGGTGGCGCTCCTGCACCGCGCGGGCCTTGCGCACGGCGAGCATCCGCACGGCCTCGTCGGCGGGCATGTCCTCGGGGACTTGCTCGTCCACGTTGGGGGCTTCGGTGCGGTAGGGCACGCCCAGCCCGTCCATCAGGACTCGTCGCGCGCTGGAGGTGGATGCCAGGATGAGGTCTCTCATGGGAGGCCGGAGGGTAATGCAGCCGGGGAGGGGATGGGACCCCTCAGGCGGGCAGGCACGTCCCCGCTTCCTGTGCATGGGGCGGATGCCATAGCCTCCCCGCCCATGTCGCGGCGCGGTCTGCTCGCTGTCTGTCTCCTCCTGCTCGCCTCCTGCAAACGGCCCCCTCCGGCGAACGCCGACGCGGGCACGGATGCGGGCACGGCCACCACCGCAGTGGCGGCTGACGCGGGCGCGCTCGCGGAAGGCCCCGTGGACGCGGGCCCCCTCGCCTCCGTGAGGCGCCCGGACGACGCGGTGGCGGAGGTGCACCCGCTGGCGGTGTGCGACGCGCGGGGTGGTGCGCCCCTGGACGCGGCCCGCGACTACTACGACTCCGGCCACTACGAGGAAGCACTCTCCTGCGCCGCGCAGGCCGCCGCGCAGGAGCCGGACCTCGCCGCCGCCCACGCGGAACGGGGCTCCGCGCTGGCCGCGCTCAACCGCGAGCCGGAGGCGCAGCTCGCCTACGCCCGAGCGCTGGCCATCGACCCCGGGGACGCGGACGCGCTCCTGGGCGCCGCGCACCTGTACGCGGTGCAACTGCCCTCCACGCGCGAGCGGGACGAACTGGGCGCCCTCTACGCCGAGCGAGGCCTGTCCCAGCCCTCCACGCCCCCGGAGCTGGTGCCGTCGCTGGCGCTGGTGGCCGCCATGGCCTTCAACGACCTGGGACAGGCGGAACAGGCGCTGGACCGCGCCGCCATCGTGCTCGCCCGCGAGCCGGGCAACGCCGAGGCGAAGTACGAGAAGGCCCTGGCCCTCTTCGAGCTGTGCCGCTTCCGCGAGGCGAAGGCGGCCTTCGCGTCGCTCCTGAAGGACAAGGACCGCGCGGCGCACGCGCACCAGCACCTGGGCCTGCTCCTGGAGCGCGAGGGCCAGTGGGCCAAGGCGGACGACCACTTCCAGAAGGCCCGCGCGCTGGAGCCCGAGGACTTCCCCCCGCCGCCCCTGCCGTCGGCGGACGAGTTCAAGGCCCAGGTGAAGCGCGCGCTGGCGGCCCTGCCCGCGGACATGCGCCGGGACCTGGAGGGCGTTCCGGTGGCCACGGAGGAGATTCCCTCCGAGGACGACCTGCTCGCCAACCAGCCGCCCCTGTCGCCCACCATCCTGGGCCTGTTCCGGGGGCCCTCCCTCCAGGAACCGTGCGACGGCTCGGAGACGCCCTGCCGCTCGGTGGCCCTCTACCGGCGCAACCTGGCCCGCGCGGTGCGCACCCCCGAAGAGCTGCGCGAACAGATTCGCGTGACACTGCTGCATGAAATCGGGCATCTGCGCGGGGAAGACGACGAGGAACTGGCCGCACGCGGCCTGGAGTGAGCCCCGACATGCCTTCTCTTCCCACTGCCCGGGTCAGCCTCAAGGGCGCCAAGACACTGCGTCGCGGCACCCCCTGGGTGTACCGCACGGAGCTCACCGACGCCCCCGCCACCGACACCCCGGGCGCGGTGGTGGCCGTGGTGGACCCTCAGGGAAATCCCATCGGCCAGGCGCTCTACGCCCGCCGCTCCCCGCTCGCCCTGCGGCTGCTCACGCGCAAGGGGCCGAATGAAGAGAAGGTGGATGACGCCTTCTTCATCCGCCGCCTGGAGGCCGCGCTCGCCCGCCGCGCGGTGCTGCCGGGGCGGGACGGCCTGCGCCTGGTGCACGGCGAGGCGGACCTGCTCCCCGGCTTCTTCGTGGACCGCTACGGCCAGGGCCTCACGGTGCAGACCCTGTCGGAGGGCATGGACGCGCGCAAGGAGATGCTCGCGCGAGCGCTGGTGGAGAGGACCGGCGCAAGCCACGTCGTGTGCCGCGACGACGCCTCCGGCCGCGACTTCGAGAGCCTGCCCCGCGAGGTGCGCCTGCTGCACGGCGAGGGCGCCGCGCGCTTCACCTACCACGAGGGCGACAACCGCTTCGAAGTGGACCTGCTGGGCGACATGAAGACGGGCGCGTTCCTGGACCAGGTGGACAACCACCTGCGAGCGGGCGAGCTGGGCCGTGGCGAAGCGCTGGACTGCTTCAGCTACCACGGCGGCTTCGCGCTCGCGCTCGCGAAGCACTGCACGTCGGTGCTCGCGGTGGAGCAGGACGCGAAGGCCTCCGCGCGCATCCAGACGAACGCGGAGGCCAACGGCCGCGCCAACGTGAAGGTGGAGAACGGCAACGCGTTCGACGTGCTGCGCCGCTTCGACCAGGAGGGCCGCCGCTTCGACACCATCGTCCTGGACCCTCCCGGACTGGCCAAGCGCCGCGAGGGCCTGGCCACCGCGCTGCGCGCCTACCACGAGCTCAACCTGCGCGCGCTGCGCTGCCTCAAGCCGGACGGCCTGCTGGTGACGTGCTCGTGCTCGGGGAAGCTGGACCGGCAGGGCTTCGAGTCCATGGTCCTGGACGCCGCCGCGGACGCGAAGCGCCCGGTGCAGATCCTGGAGCGGCGGGGCGCCGGCCTGGACCACCCGGTGCTCGCGGGCCTCACGGAGACGGAGTACCTCAAGGCCCTCTACGTGCGCGCCCTGTAGCCAGGGCGCGGCGGGGCAGGGGCTGGACTGCTACGGGATGCCCAGTTCCTTGCGCAGCCGGCCCACGACCTTGAAGTACTCGGTGCGGGAAAAGCCCACGTTGAGGATGTGGAAGTCCTTCTTGGACAGACCCACGCAGCCGAAGCAGTAGTTGCAGTCCTGCAGGTTCTTGCTCAGCACCACGTACGCGCTGCTGGAGCAGTTCTCGCTCTGCACGCAGTAGGCGCACGCGTGGCAGTTCTTGCACTCCACGCAGTGCGAGCAGTTGGTGCACAGCTCGCACCGCGTGCAGTGCGTGCACTGGTGGCAGCTGTCGCAGTCCTTGCAGAACATGCAGTTGGCGCAGCGCTGGCAGCCCTCGCACGCGTAGGAGCCGGGGTTGCCCGGGTCCACCGCGTAGCTCTTGGACAGCTTCTGGAACTGGTCCATGAACTCGCGCTTGCCCAGGGACGACACGCCCAGGCGCGCCGCCTTCTCCTGCTCCAGCAGCTCCTGGGCCGTCTGGGTCCGCGACCCCTTGTCCTTCACCGCCACAAACGCTCCTTGGACTCTTGAATCACTGCAGCTGGGCCAGTCCGGCCAGGTCGATGCCTCGCGCCACCCGCCGCACCTCCACGGTGCTGGGGAAGCCGCGGCTGGTGACGGCCACCACGAACCGCTCGCCTACCAGGAGGTTCGCCTCCGCGACGGCCTCGTCCGCGTCATAGCGCACGAAGCCCACGGCCTCCTTCCACTGGATGGGCGCCGTCGGGTCGCTCGCCGCGCGGCCCTTCGCCTTCTGCGCCGCCTCGCGGATGGCCTCCCCCAGCTTCAGCCCCATGGTGGTGTCCACGATGCGCACCTTCACCTCGCGGCCTTCGCCCCGGGTGTAGGTGCGCTCCGCCTCCGACACGGACACCTCGCCGTACTTCCCCGTGGAGCCCGCGGTGGAACCCACCGTGAAGCCCTCCAGCGACTCCGGCAGGAACGGCGCCAGGTCCTTGAAGTACACGCACGGTGCGGCGGTCGTCACCACGTCGCGCGGGGTGGGAGATGTCGTGCGTTCGTCGTCACGGCATCCGCCGCCCACGCCGAGCGCGAGCGATGCGATGGCCAGCCGTAGGAAATAGTCGCGCACGAACGAATCAAAGGGTATCCCTGGCCCGCGCGCAATGGACCTTTCGAAGCTCAATCCTCCTCAGCGCGAGGCCGTGGTGACGCTCCAGGGCCCCCTGCTCGTCCTGGCGGGCGCGGGCAGTGGAAAGACGCGGGTCATCACCCACCGCATCGTCCACCTGCTCAACGAGCGGCCGAACCACATCATGGCCCGCAACATCCTCGCGGTGACCTTCACCAACAAGGCCGCCACGGAGATGAAGGAACGGCTCATCCACATGGCCGGGCCGCGCGCCCAGGGCGTGCTGGTGTGCACCTTCCACGCGTTCGGCGCGGAGGTGCTGCGCGAGGACATCCACCGGCTGGGCTGGCCGAAGAAGTTCGCCATCGCGGACATGGGCGACCAGCTCTCCATCATCCGCCGCGCCATGCGCGAGAAGCGCATCGACGACCGCGCCTTCGACGCGCGCAAGGTCCTCACCCTCATCTCCAAGGCGAAGAACTCCGGCGAGGCGCCCCAGCCCAAGCCGGAGGGCATGGGGGACGACTACGACCTCATCACCTCCATGGTCTTCGCGGACTACCAGCTCGCGCTCAAGGCGCAGGGCTCGGTGGACTTCGACGACCTGCTGGTGCTGCCCGCGCGCCTCTTGCGCGAGCACCCGGACCTGCACCGCAAGTACACGGCCCGCTTCCAGTACCTCCTGGTGGACGAGTTCCAGGACACGAACCACGCCCAGTTGGACCTGCTCAAGCTGCTCGCGGGCGAGGCGAGGAACGTGTGCGCGGTGGGGGATGACGACCAGTGCATCTACTCCTGGCGCGGCGCGGAGGTGCGCAACATCCTGGACTTCGAGCGGCACTTCCCGGGCGGCAAGGAGGTGCGGCTGGAGCAGAACTACCGCTCCTCCCAGCGCGTGCTGGACGCGGCCAACGCCGTCATCGCCAAGAACCCGGAGCGCAAGGACAAGCGCATGTGGACCGACCGCAAGGGCGGTCCGCTGGTGAAGGTGGTGGCGTGCCCCAATGATGAAGAGGAGGCCCGCTTCATCGCGCACGAAATCCAGAAGCACATCTCGCTGGGTGTCCCCGCGGACGACATCGCGGTGCTCTACCGCACCAACGGCCAGGCCCACCCAGTGGAGGAGATGCTGCGTGAGAAGAACATCGCCTACGAAGTGGTGGGCGGCAGCGAGTTCTTCGACCGCAGCGAGGTGAAGGACGTCATCGCGTACTTCAAGGTCCTGGCGAACAAGCTGGACGAAATCTCCCTCATGCGCATCGTCAACGTGCCCTCGCGAGGCATTGGCGACGTCACCATGGAGCGGCTGCACGCGCACTCGCGCGCGGAGGGCGTGACGCTCTGGACGGCGATGCGCCGCGCGGACACCTATGACGACCTGCCCTCGGGCGCGGGCGGCAAGGTGCTGGAGTTCGTGGAGATGGTGGAGCGCTACCGCGACGCCTTCACCCAGACGCCCCGCCTGTCGGAGGCCACGCACAAGCTGCTGGAGGAGATTGGCTTCCGCGAGGCCACCCGCGCCAAGGCCGTCTCTGGCACCGCCGCGGACAAGAAGCTCAAGGGCGTGGACGGGGTGCTCGCGTCCCTGGAGAAATTCGAAAAGCGCGAGGGCCCCAAGGCCAGCCTCCTCACGTACCTGAACCGCCTCAGCCTGGACACGCGCCAGGAAGAGGAGGACGTCCCGGGGCAGAACAAGCGCGTGACGCTGATGTCCCTGCATGCCTCCAAGGGCCTGGAGTACCGGCTCGTCTTCTTCATCGGCATGGAGGAGGACCTGATGCCCCACGGCGGCATGCAGGGCGAGGCGCAGAACCTCGAGGAGGAGCGCCGCCTCTGCTACGTGGGCATCACCCGCGCCAAGGAGCTGCTCTACCTCACCCGCTCCACCGTGCGCGTGAAGCGCGGCAAGGAGGTCCCCCGAACGCCCTCGCGCTTCCTGGAGGACCTGCCCCCGGACGCCTTCGAGATCATGGACATGGACGCGCCGCGTCAGGGACCTCCGGACGAGAAGGAGAGGAACTTCTTCGCCAACCTGAAGGAGCGCTTCAAGAAGCCCGCCGCCGGGGGGCCGGGCCCGGGCACCCCTGGCCGGGCGCCCTGAGGGGTCCCCCGTACGCCCAACCTTGACTTGATCCCGCCGTCCTACTAGGAGGGTCAGCCTTTCCGGGCTTCTGTCGGAGTTTTGGACGGAGGACCCGCGGTTGGTTACGCACGAGCACGCGGCCCCTGGCATGCACCTGGGCGCCGCGCCGAAGTCTGGAGTGCACGAAATGTCGCAGAAGACCTACAGCGCCAAGGCTGGGGACATCAAGCGCCAGTGGCACGTCATCGACGTGTCCGACAAGGTGCTTGGTCGCGCCGCCAGTCAGATCGCCACCCTCCTGAAGGGCAAGCACAAGCCGACGTACACCCCGTCCATCGACACGGGTGACCACGTCATCGTCATCAACGCCGACAAGGTGAAGGTGACGGGCACGAAGGAGACGGACAAGCAGTACTACCGTCACCCGTACGCCGGTTTCCCGGGTGCCCTGAAGATCACCAACCTCCAGAAGCTGCGCCAGCGTCACCCTGAGGACATCATCCTCAACGCCGTGCGCCGCATGCTGCCCCGCAATGCCCTGGGCCGTCAGATGATGACGAAGCTCAAGGTGTATGCTGGTGACACTCATCCGCACACCGCGCAGAAGCCGGTGGCGTTCAAGGTCGAGGCGTAAGACAACCATGGCGATCAATCCTGAACTCGGTTTCTACGCCACGGGCCGCCGCAAGGAGGCCACCGCTCGCGTCTGGCTGCGTCCTGGCAACGGCGCTGTCGTCATCAACGGCCGCGACATCAACGAGTACTTCGGCCGTGAGACGTCGAAGATGGTGCTCAACCAGCCGCTGGAGATCCTGGAGCAGAAGGGCAAGCTCGACGTCACGGTCAACGTGCGCGGCGGCGGTCTCTCTGGCCAGGCCGGTGCCATCCGTCACGGCATCGCGCGCGCGCTGTGCGCCTTCAACCCGGAGTTCCGTCCGGCGCTGAAGAAGGCCGGCTTCCTCACCCGCGATGCTCGCGCGGTCGAGCGCAAGAAGTACGGCCAGCCCGGCGCCCGTCGTCGGTTCCAGTTCTCCAAGCGCTAATCGCGCTTGTCGGCCAGCTGTCCGGCCGTTCGTCGGCGGGGGTTTCCTTCGGGAAGCCTCCGCCGTCGTGCTTTGCGGGCAAGCGGGTGGGCGTCGCCCCGTCGCGACGCGCGCGGGCGTTCTGCTACCATCCCG
This sequence comes from Corallococcus sp. AB018, assembly GCF_003986945.1. NCBI lineage: Bacteria > Pseudomonadati > Myxococcota > Myxococcia > Myxococcales > Myxococcaceae > Corallococcus > Corallococcus sp. AB018. The sequence continues at coordinate 11,889 of NZ_RAWR01000081.1, forward strand.
GCACCCTCATGGAACTCAACGAAATCCTGCAGATCGCCCTGCGCGGCGGAGCCTCCGACATCCACCTGAAGGCGGGCCTGCCGCCCATGTTCCGCGTGGATGGTTCGCTGGTGCCGCTCAAGGACGGCCGCCGCCTGCCTCCGGAGGAGGTGGCGCGCATGGCGTTCGGCATCATGAACGAGTTCCAGAAGGAGAAGTTCAAGGTCAGCAACGAAGTGGACCTGGCCTACGGAGTGCCGGGCCTGGGCCGCTTCCGCGTGAACGTCTTCCAGCAGCGCGGCACGGTGGGCGCCGTGCTCCGCGTCATCCCCTTCAAGGTGATGACGATGAAGGACCTGCTGTTGCCCCCGGTGTTGGAGAAGGTGTGCGGCGAGGAGCGCGGCCTGGTGCTGGTGACGGGCACCACGGGCTCCGGCAAGTCCACCACGTTGGCGGCGATGATCGACTACATCAACTCCAACGAAACCAACCACATCATGACCATCGAGGACCCCATCGAGTTCCTCATCCGCGACAAGCGCTCCATCGTGAACCAGCGCGAAGTGGGTGTGGACACGATGAGCTTCTCGCAGGCCCTGAAGTCAGCGCTGCGCCAGGACCCGGACGTCATCCTGGTGGGCGAAATGCGCGACCACGAGACCATCGAAACGGCGCTCCACGCCGCGGAGACGGGCCACCTGGTGATGTCCACGCTGCACACGCTGGACGCCACGGAGACCATCAACCGCATCGTGTCCGCGTTCCCCCCGCACCAGCAGAAGCAGGTGCGCCTGCAGCTCTCCAGCGTGCTGCGCGGCGTGGTGAGTCAGCGCCTCGTTCCGCGCGCGGACGGCAAGGGCCGTGTGGCGGCGGTGGAGGTGCTGCGCGTCACCGCGCGCGTGCGCGAGATGATCGAGGACAAGGACCGCACGAAGGAGATCCACGACGCCATCTCGCAGGGCACGGACTCCTACGGGATGCAGACGTTCGATCAGTCGCTGATGAGCCTGGTGCGCAACGGCCTGGTCACCTACGAAGAGGCCCACCGTCAGGCCAGCAACCCGGACGACTTCGCGCTGCGCTTCTCTGGCATCAGCGGCACGTCCGACTCGAAGTGGGACAACTTCGACGCCAAGGCCGGCGAGGAGCGTCCCATCCCGGGCTCGGCGTCCTTCGCGCAGAAGGGCGCGCCCGCGCAGGCTGCCCCCGTGGCGCCCACGCCCGCGCCGGTTCCCCAGGCCCCGCGCCCCGGAGCGCCCATGGCCGCCCGGCCCATGACGCCTCCGCCCGGCGTCGCGGCGCCGCGTCCCGCTACTCCGCCGCCCGGCGTCGTCCAGGGCCGGCCGCTGCCTCCGCAGGTGGCGGCCCGTCCGCCCACGCCCGCCCCGGTGGCCGCGCCCGCTCCGGCGGCTGGCGGCGACGACGACTTCCAGATCGAACGCTTCTAGGAAACCCGGTGCGAAGGGGGAGGGCGCCGCTCAGGCGTCGTCGTCCCCCAACTGCGCACGCAGCCGGCTGAGGCGCATGGGCCCGATGAGCCCCTGGTGCGCCAGCGTCTGGAGCAGCGACACGGTGGCGCGCACGCGCGCGTCCTGCGCCTCGTCGGACTCCTGGAGGACCTCGTTGTCGAGCAGCGTCTCCAGGTGCTCCGGATTGATGGACGTGGGGCCTTCCGCCCAGGCGATGTCGAACAGCGCCCGCGCCATGTGCTCGCGCGCCTTGCGGTCCGCGTCGTTGGGCGCGGCCTTGGCGAACGCGAGGAACAGCGCGTCCACGGACTCCTTGGACAGCGCGGCCAGGGCGGGCACTTCGCCCAGGGACTCCTTCACGTAGTCCGCGTCGAAGTTGTCCACCTCCTGCTCGTAGCCGAAGGCCTCCTCCAGCAGGATGGACGCGAGGAAGGAGTCCGACTCCTCGTCGCTCGCGCCCTCCTCCTTAAGCGCCTCGCGCGCCTTCTGCGTCGCGGCGGACAGGGACTCGTCCTGCGTGAGCGCGCGGGCGGCGGCGTGCGCGGCCAGCAGCACCAGCGCGGCCTGGGCGTCGGAGGACAGCGCTCGTCCGCTCACGCCCTGCAGCATGGCCTTCTGCCTGGGGTTGGCGTTCGCGGCGGTCGCGAAGTGCTGCTCCTCCGGAGTCAGCGGTTCCCCCGCCTTCTCCTTGCGGAGCGTTTCCCTGGCGGCGTCTGCGGTGAGGAAGCGGGCGAGGATGGGGTGCATGGCGGGGCCTGTTACCACATGGTAGGGACTCCGCGATGGTTGACGAGCCCGAAGGCCCCGAGGCTGTCCAGCGCGCCACCGATGCCTGCCTGCGCCTGCTCAAGGCGCGCGGCCGCAGCCGGCATGAGCTGTCGCTCGCCCTGGAGCGCAAGGGCTTCTCCGAATCCGTGCGTGAAGCGGTGCTCGCCCGCCTCGCGGAGTGGGGCTACCTGGACGACGCGAAGTTCGCGCGTGAACGCGCCCAGGCCCTGCTGGGCAGGGGCAAGCTGGGCCCCCGGGCCGTGCTTCAACGGCTCCAGGCCCACGGGCTGGAGGGCACGGAGGCACGGCGGGCACTGTCGGAGGCCAAGGACGCGGTGGGCTTCGACGCGCTGGAGGCCGCACGGCAGGTGCTGGAGCGCCGGCGCCTGGCTGGCCGCCCGCTGGACGCGAAGGAGCAGGCGAGGGCGGGGCGGCTTTTGCTCAGCCGGGGTTTCGCGCCGGACATCGTGACCCGGCTGGTGGGAGAACCTTCGCTGGACCCCTCCGGGCAGGACGAATAGTTTGGAGGCGTGATGCGCTCCGTCGTCCTCGTCCTGTCCGCCCTGATGTTGTCCGCCTGTGCCGCCCTCTCCGCGGGGCCCGCAGGCGAGCCTGATTACGCCACCATGGCCGCGGAGAACCTGGCGCTGGGCGAGGCCGCCATGGAGGACAACGACTACTTCAAGGCGGAGAAGTACTTCGACCACGTCCGCGCCAAGTTCCCCTACCTGGAGGCCGCGCGCGAGGCGGAGCTGAAGCTGGCGGACCTGGACTTCGCCCGGGAGATGTACCCGGAGGCGCGCGAGAAGTTCGACTCCTTCATGCGGCTGCACCCCACGCACCCCAAGGTGGACTACGCCGCCTACCGCGCGGCCCTCTCCTACGTGCAGGAGTTCCCCTCGGAGTTCTTCGCCCTGCCGCCTTCCTACGAGAAGGAGCAGAAGCCCATGTACGACGCGCTCCGGGCCATGAACGTCTTCCTGCGCCAGTACCCGGATTCGCAGTACGTGAAGGACGCCACGGCGCACCGGAATGACGCCCGCCAGCGCCTGGCCCGCCATGAGCTCTACGTCGCGTCCTTCTACGCGAAGCGCGAGCGCTGGAAGGCCGTGGCCCAGCGCCTGGAGGGGCTGCTCAAGGACTACCCGGGCACGCCGCTGGAAGAGGAGGCCCTCTTCGACCTCCACAACGCGTACGTGAAGCTCAACGACACGGAGCGCGCGCAGAACACGCTGCGGGAAGTCGTCAAGCGCCTGCCGGGTACGCCCGCCGCCCAGCGTGCCCAGAAGATGCTGGGCTCGTGAGGCGCTCGGAGGACTGGGGCCGGCTGGGGGGCATCGGCATCGCCGTGCTCGCCGCCGCCTGTGTCCTCCTGTTCCTGGGCTCGCGCCTCCTGGGCGCGGCCGCCGGACCGGAAGCGGAGATCATCACCACCCTGAAGCAGGCCGAGCACGACGGCGTGTCCCTGCCCGTGCCCGGTGCACAGGCTCCGCTCGTCTCCCGGAAGCTCCAGTACGCCCGCATCTCCGTCTCCGTGGCGCCGGACGGCCAGCGCGCGGAGGCCTTCGCCACGCTGGACTTCGAGGGCGCGCTGGGCGCCACCACGGTCAGCACCGCCGGCGTGGAGGCGGTGGCCTTCACCCGAGCGTCCGGCCGGTGGAAGCCCGCGTCCTCGGTGGCGCCCCGGCTGGTGGCGGTGGTTGCGGCACTGGAGGCGCGGCGGCAGGCCCTGGCGCAAGGGCGGCCGGAGGCGCTGTCACGGCTGGCGGGCCCGGGAGGGGACGGCGGTGCGGGGCGTGCGTGGGCGGAGGTGGCCCCCTTGAGCAAGCGGCGGCTGACGGTCCAGGCGTGGTACGCGCGCCTGGAGCGGGACGAGGTGACGGTGACGGAGCACTACCGGTTGGAGGGCGATCTCCCGGCCCGGCCGGTGGACACCCGGGGTGAGCGACCGCTTTTGCTCGTGCGCGAGGGCGATCAATTCTTGTTTTCGCCCGGGCTGATGTAGGCTTCCCGAGGAGGCAGGGGCCCGCGCGGGCCGAGTCATGGACGAAGCCCTCAAGCAGCTACTGACCCTCGGGCGCGGCTCCTTCGAGAAGAAGCAGTACGCCCAGGCCGAGCAGTTCTTGACGAAGGTGGTCGAGCAGAATCCGACCTTCGCCGACGTCTACAACATGCTCGGCATCATCTACCACGACCAGGGCCAGTTCGCCCGGGCGCAGCGGGCCTTTGAGTCCGCGCTGCGGCTCAACCCCGCGTACACCGAGGCCGCGCTCAACCTGGCGGTCATCTACAACGACATGGGGAAGTACGCGGAGGCGAAGGAGGTCTACCAGGCCGCCTTGTCCCGCCAGAAGGGCGCCCCCGGCGAACTGGACCCCTACGTCATGAAGAAGGTGGCCAACATGTACGCCGACATTGGCGACGTTTTCGCCTCCAGCGGCGTGTGGGCCAAGGCCATTGAAGAGTACCGCCGCGCGCTGGCCCACTTCCCGGAGTTCGTGGACATCCGCCTGAAGCTGGGCAATGCCCTGAGGGACGCTGGCGACAATGCGGCGGCCCTGGCGGAGTACGAACAGGTCATCGCGCAGAATCCGTCGTACATTCCTGGACGGATCAATTATGGAATCGCCCTGTACTCGGCGGGACGCCGTGACGAGGCGGTGAAGGTCTGGGAAGACGTGCTCGTGCGCAGCCCCGGCAACAAGAGCGCGCAGATGTACCTCAACCTGGTGAAGGACCCGGGCAAGGCGGAAGTAACGGGTTGAGCACCATGGCAACTTCCATCATCGAGGTCGCGGCACCGTGAGCACTCCTGGCGGTACGGCGAAGTCCTTTGCCCTCAAGTTCATCTCCGGGAAGTACCAGGGCGGTGAGTTCCCGCTGAAGGCCAACAAGCAGATCGTCGTCGGACGGTCGAGCGAGTTGGACATGGTGCTCGTGGAGGACATGGTCTCGCGCAAGCACGCGAAGATCCTGTTCTCCGACGGAGCCATCACCATCGAGGACCTGGGGTCCACCAACGGCACCTTCGTCAACGGCGAGAAGGTCAAGCAGGCCAAGCTGAAGGAGGGGGACCGCATCCTCATCGGGACCTCCATCCTCAAGCTCGTGCACCAGGGCGCGGAGAGCGCCGCCGTGGACGAGAGCGTCGTGAAGCAGAAGCTGGAGGAGGCCGCCGCCGCACAGGCCGCGCGGACCACCAAGGCCAGCTCCATGACGGGGAAGATTGAGGAGATTCCCCTCCCGGACCTGCTCCAGCTCTTCCACACGTCCAAGAAGAACGGCGTGCTCGTGGTGAACAACGCCCACGAGGGTCGCATCTACCTGCGCCAGGGCCGCGTGTACTACGCGGTCATCGACGACAACCACAACCTGGGCCCGCAGAAGAGCTTCAACCGCATCGTCACCTGGGAAGAGGGTGACTTCGAGCTGCGCCCGGCGGACTCGCAGGAGTTCATGGTGGAGCTGGACTCCTCCACCGAAGCGCTCCTGATGGACGCCCTGCGGCAGCTGGACGAGTTCAAGCGGCTGCAGCCGAACCTGCCGCCCATGGCCACGGCGCTGCGCATCGCGCAGCCGCTGACGGCGCCCTTGAAGGAACTGACGCCGGAGCATTTGGACGTGCTGCAGCTGGTGCACAACCACGGCTCACTGGGCGGCGTGCTGGACCACTCGGACGGCGACGACGTGCTCACCGCCGAAACGGTGGTGCAGCTCATGAAGCGCGACTACGTGCGCGCGGAGTAGGGCGCGGGGGAACACCATGGCGGGCGAGAAACCGGTGAAGGCAAAGCGCCTCACCGAGATGAGCCACTGCGCGGGCTGCGCGGCGAAGCTCAAGGCGGGGGACCTGGCGAAGGTCCTGGGCGGGCTGAAGGGGAAGACGTCTCATCCCCGGGCCCTGGTGGGGTTCAACACGAATGACGACGCCGCCGTGTACCAGGTGGCGCCGGGCATGGCCGTGGTGGAGACGGTGGACTTCTTTCCGCCGCTCGTGGACGACCCGTTCCAGTTCGGCGCCATCGCCGCGGCCAACGCCCTGTCGGACATCTGGGCCATGGGCGCGAAGCCGCTGTTCGCGCTCAACCTGGTGTGCTTCCCGGACGAGCTGCCGCTCAAGACGCTGCAGAAGATTCTCGCGGGCGGCCAGTCCAAGGCGGACGAGGCGGGCATCCCCATCCTCGGCGGCCACAGCATCCGCGACCCGGAGCCCAAGTTCGGCATGGCCGTCACCGGCGTGGTGCACCCGAAGAAGGTGCTCACCAACGCGGGCGCGAAGCCGGGGGACGTGCTGCTGCTCACCAAGCCCGTGGGCACGGGCATCGCCACCACCGCCATCAAGCGGGGCCTCGCGTCCAAGGCGCTGACGAAGCGCGTGACGGCGCAGATGGCCACGCTCAACAAGGCGGCCGGTGAGGTGTTCGCGTCGGGTGCGTTCAAGGTGAACGCGCTCACGGACGTGACGGGCTTCGGCCTGCTGGGCCACCTGTTGGAGATGATGAACGGCGCGAAGACGCGCGCGGCGGTGGACCTGGAGCGCATCCCGCTCATCGCGGAGGTGCCCGCGCTGGCGGAGGCCGGTGTGATTCCAGGCGGCACGAAGACGAACCTCGCCCACGTGAAGAAGCAGGTGACGTTTCCGGAAGGGCTGCCGGAGCACATCCAGTGGCTGCTCGCGGATGCGCAGACCAACGGCGGCCTCCTGGCCAGTGTGCCCGCGCGCCATGCGCTCAAGGCCATCCAGGCGCTGGAGAAGGCGGGCGTGGACGCGGCCCTCATCGGCGAAGTGCAGGCGGGCCGCCCCGGCATCGACGTCATCGGCTGAGGCGACCGCGTCCGGGAGCGGATTTCGCCTCCGGGCCGGGCCTCCGCTAACATCCCTGCGCGAATGTCGCCGCGCCGCTTCCCTCTCGGTCTCGTCATGCTCGCGTGCCTCCTGCCGGCCCTCGCCGGCGCTGGGGAGCGCGGCGCTCGCATCGTCATCGACCCGGGACATGGCGGGGCGAAGGAGGGCGCGAAGGGGCCCGGCGAAATCTGGGAGAAGGAGGTCGCGCTCCAGATTGCCCAGCGCCTGCGCGACAAGCTGGAAGCCGCGGGCAGCGAGGTGTTCCTCACGCGTGACCGCGACACGCTGATGGCGCTGTCGGAGCGGGTGGAGTTCTCCAACATCCAGCGGCCGGACCTCTTCCTCTCCATCCACGCCAACTCCATGCCCACGAAGCGGCTGCGCGAGCGCACCGAGGGCATCGAGACTTACTTCCTCTCCGCCAACGCCTCCGGTGAGGCGGCGCGCGCGGTGGCGGACCGAGAGAACGCGGAAGCCCCCACGGCCCGTGCGGCGCGTGGACACTCCACGCTGGCCTTCATCCTGGATGACCTGGCGCGCACGGAGGCGCACTCGGATGCGTCCCGGCTGGCCTACGCCATCCACCCGCGGCTGGTGTCGAAGAGCGGCGCGGCGGACCGGGGCGTGCAGCAGGCGCCCTTCTTCGTCCTCACGGGCGTGGAGGCGCCGGCGGTGCTGATTGAAGTGGGCTTCATCTCCCACCCGCAGGAGGGCGCGCGGCTGGGGAAGGCCGCGTACCAGGAGACGCTGGCGGAGGCCATCGCGGACGGGGTGCAGGCCTTCCTCCGGGAGACTCGGCGGCGGGACTCCTCGCCCTCGCAACCGGTGGCTGGATCCACCGCGCCCTGATAAAGCGTGGGGGCTTCGCCTGTCCCTCCCTGTCAGGAGCCTTTCCCCGTGCGTTCGTTCAACCGTGGTGCGCTGGACCTCCGGCCTGTCACCCTCACGCCCAACGTCAACCGCTACGCGGAGGGCTCCGTCCAGGTGGAGTTCGGCCACACCAAGGTACTCGTCACCTGCTCGGTGGAGGACCGCGTCCCGCCGCACCTGATGGGCAAGGGCAGCGGCTGGGTGACGGCCGAGTACGGAATGCTCCCGCGTGCCACGCACACCCGTGGCGCCCGCGAGGCCGCCAAGGGCAAGCAGTCCGGCCGCACCATGGAGATCCAACGGCTCATCGGACGCGCCCTGCGCGCGTCGGTGGACCTGCAGGCGCTGGGCGTGCGCACCTTCACGTTGGACTGTGACGTCATCCAGGCGGACGGTGGCACGCGCACCGCGTCCATCACCGGCGCGTACGTGGCGCTGGTGCTGGCCATGCGCTCGCTCAACAAGCCGGGCCTGTTGAAGGGTCTCACCCCGCTGGCCGCGGTGTCCGTGGGCGTGGTGAACGGCGAGGTTCGCGTGGACCTGGACTACGACGAGGACTCCACCGCGGAGGTGGACCTGAACCTCGTGGCCACGAGCGACGGCCGCATCGTGGAGGTGCAGGGCACCGCCGAGCACAAGCTCTTCGACCGCAAGGCGATGGACGCGATGCTGGACGGGGGCCTGGCCGCCATCCAGCAGCTCGCCGTCGCGCAGGCGAAGGTGCTGGGATGAAGCCCCGGCTGCTCTTCGCCACCGGCAACGCCGGCAAGCTGCGCGAGCTGCGCGCGCTCGTGGGCGACGCGGTGGAGGTGGTGTCCCTCCAGGACCTGCCCCCTGTGCCCGAGCCCGTGGAGGACGGCGCCACCTTCGAGGAGAACGCGGTGAAGAAGGCCCGCGAGTACTCGGAGGCCACCGGGCTGCCCGCGCTGGCGGACGACTCCGGGCTGTGCGTGGACGCGCTGGACGGACGGCCCGGCGTGCTCTCCGCCCGGTACGCGCCGGGGGACGACAAGGCCCGGTACGAGAAGCTCCTCGCGGACCTGGCGGACGTGCCGGATGAAAAGCGCACCGCGTCCTTCCGCTGCGCCCTGGCGCTGGTGACGGGGAAGGGGGACGAGCCCCGGGTGGAGGTGGGCCGCTGCGAGGGCGTCATCCTGCGGGCTCCGAAGGGCACGAACGGCTTCGGCTACGACCCCGTGTTCCAGGTGGAGGGGGAGGGCGGGCGCTCCATGGCGGAGCTGGCGCCGGAGGAGAAGTCGCGGGTGTCGCACCGGGCCCGGGCCTTCCAGTTGATGCGGCGCCATCTGTTGGCGCTTTGACCGGCCGGGCGGGCGTCAGGAAGAGCAAGCTTGCGCGTCCGTCCGCGTTAGGCGAAGAATGCAGCACTTCTCGGGGCGTAGCGCAGCCTGGTAGCGCACCTGCCTTGGGCGCAGGGGGTCGGAGGTTCGAATCCTCTCGCCCCGATTTGAAGTGCCGTGATGTTTCAGCAGTGAGGACCGGCCAGCTCCAGTAGCTCAGCTGGATAGAGCACCGACCTTCTAAGTCGGGGGTCGCAGGTTCGAGCCCTGCCTGGGGCGCTAATCTGCTGGCCGGTGGTTTTGGGCCTTGAACAGCCCCGGTTTCCACGGTAGGAGACCGCCGCAGCAACGCCGTGAGACGTGCGAAGTGACGGCGAATGTAGCTCAACTGGTTAGAGCGCCGGACTGTGACTCCGGAGGTTGCCGGTTCGATCCCGGTCATTCGCCCTTCTTTGCTTCCCCGCGCCTATAGCTCAACTGGATAGAGCATCGGCCTTCGAAGCCGAGGGTTGGGGGTTCAAGTCCCTCTGGGCGCACTGTCTCAACCCTCTTGAAGCCGCGTCAGACGCCGCCTCCCGGCTCCGCGCTTCGGTTCCCCACAGTCCAAACGCATCCACCGCACCCCGTGCGGCACTGGAATCGTTCACGGGGAAATAATTCCTGTCATCGACGTCTGGTTTGTCTAAAAGGCGCCTCATCTTTCGTAGAAGGGGCATATGACAAACAAGACGAACGCCAGGCGTTGGGACGCGTGGCGATGTGTTGCGAGGTTCGTGGTCGCGGTGTCTGCTTTCAGCACGGTTGCGTGCGGACCTGAAAGCGCCCCAACCCTGGCGCCAGCCAATCCGAAAGCCAGTGAATCGGCGCTCACGGACTTCACGGATGATCGCGTGGATGTCTATGGGACGGCGAATATCAACCTGCTGGACCTTGCGATGAATTCAACGCCCAGCCGGATGTACACAGGGGGGGCACCTACCGCGGCCCAGCTGGCCGCGAGCACACCGCTGGGGACCGCGAAGAATCTCTGCCCCAGTGAGCGCTTCCTGAGCGACCCGACGTTGGCGGATTGCTCGGGCGTGCTCATCGACGACGACGTCGTGCTGACCGCGGCGCATTGCCTGAGCTCCATCTGCGATGGGAGCTGGGTCTTTGGCTACTACCACACCTTCACCGGGTACATTCCCCCCATGACGAGCGCGGATGCATTCCAGTGCTCGAGTGTCATTGTCAAGGGAGCTGCCTGGGTCAACGACTACGCGGTCATCCGATTGAATCGTGCCGCGACGCCCCGGTTCAAGCCGGCGCGGGTTGCCTTCGGCAACAATCCATTCCCCGTGGGTCACCCCATGGGAATGATTGGTTCGCCTTCGGGGATGCCGCTGAAGATCGACGCGGCAGGGGTCCTGCACGCGGACACCACGTCCACCAAGATCGCAGCGTCCCTGGATGCATTCGGTGGGAACTCAGGAAGCGCGGTGTACGATCTGTCGGGCTACACCGTCGCGGGCGTCCTCTATGCCGGCCGGGGCGGGGATGACTACGTGCCGGGCCCTGGGGGGACCTGCAACGTGGTGAACCGGGTGCTGTCGAGTTATACCGGCTCCGCCTACCCCATCCGGCTCGTGTTGAATGACCTCTGCGCAACGCCCGGCTTCACCAGCGATCGCCTCTGCTTCAAGCACAAGGGTGCGCTGGAAAGCATCGACAGCGCGGGCTGGGTGTCAGGGTGGATCTTCGACCGCAGGACGCCGGAGGCCCCGGTCACGGTCTCGATCAACATCACCCGCACGACCTTCCCCCCTGCCGCTACGACGCTCACCGTTCTGACGGATCAAGTCCGGACGGACATCAACCAGGAGTTCGGCCTCACGGGAGCCCATGGTTTCCGCTTCCAGCTGCCGGCCTCGTACCGCACGACAGGGTTTGTGGGCGCTCAGGTCTCGGAAGTCACCTTTCCCGTCTACGTCTACAATCTGCCTGGGAGTGGCATGTTCTACAACCTGACGCCGTGAGCCGCATCGAGGCCGCCAACGTGTAGCAAGACGCCCGCGTCCCCTCTTCGGGAACGCGGGCGTTCTTCAGCTCAGCGAATGACGCGGCCTCAGGCCTCCGGGTTCGTCCCGGCGCGGTCCTTGGAGGACGGCGCCTGGCAGCGCAGCTCCGTCTCCGCCTCCAGCGCGGTGAGGTTCTCGCGCATGGCCTTCGCCCAACGGGCCCGGGGCTGCTCCATCAGCTTCTCGTGAGCCAGGTCGATGGTCTCGCTCAGCTCGTCGTCGGACAGCTCGGACGTCGTCTTTCCCTTGTGGGGGCCGAACGCCACCACCACCGCGCTCGCCTTCGAACGCTCGGGCGTCTGGGACACGGGCACCGCCGCCACCGTCGTGGCCGGCGCCAGCGGCACGTCCACGTCGAGCCGCGCCTCCTCCTTCTCCATCGTCCGCGCCGTCTCCACCGCCTTGGCGGCTTCCGCGGGGGCGGGGGCCGGAGCCAGGGTGGGGAAGGACGCCTTCACCGGGCCCGGCTTCGAGCCCAGCACCTCATAGGAACCGGAGGCGGGCGCGGGTTCGTCGTGCGCGTCGTACTCCTCGGCCGGCATCTCCTCGCGCACGTACAGTCCGCCGAAGGCCTCCGGGTACGCCTTGCGCAGCGCCGCCACGCGCGCGCACTTCTCGATCATCGTCGTGGGAATCTTGGCCCACAGCGGCGTCTGCTGGACGTAGCCGGAGAAGTCGAGCCACACGACGACGGGCAGCTTCCCCTCGCGCACCACTCGCGACCAGGCACCCACCAGGGCGCCCTTGCGCTTGGCCGGGTTGAAGCGGTGCACCACTTCGCCCTTGCCCTGGTCCACGACGATTTCGTCCTCGGCGAACACCGCGCTCGCCTGGATGCCCTTGAAGTCCGGAAAGCGCTCCGCCCGGGCGAGCATCCCCGCCTCCGAGGGCTGGAACTCGTACTTCGTCACCCAGTTGGGCCGCTCCCGGTTGCCCACGTTCTGCCGGCGCGCCACGCAGAACGCTTCCTTGAGGAGCGGATCCAACCCGCTGCGCTTGCACTGCTCGATGAAGAGGGCGAACTCGTCCTCGCTGATTCCCCGGGGGCAGATGGTCCGCTTCACCAGGTCCACCCGCTCCCGGTTCCAGGCCGCGCCCTGCGGCGACGTCGTTCCTTCCGCCTTCACATTCGCATCCATCACTGTGTCTCCAGCACCGCTCGAAAAGGCGGACGACCCTCGCCCGCCCACATGGTTGCCCGGGCACACGGCGCACGACCCGTGGAGCAGGGGCCTGGACGGTCCCCCTGCTACAGGCCTGCAGCGCGACCCGAGGCGTGGATCAACATGCGAGCCGGGCAGGCCCTTCGCATCGCTTCCCGGACGCGGGGACGGCCGGCCGCACGCCGGGCATCCGGTTCCACCGCGGAGAATGTGAGGGGGGTGCAAAAACGTTTTGACAGAGCGGGCGGCGACCGGTATTCACCGCGCCACCTCGGACGTCGCGAAGCCAACGCGGCCGAAAGCAAAGCCGGGAGCGTAGCTCAATTGGCAGAGCAATGGACTCTTAATCCATAGGTTGTGGGTTCGATTCCCTCCGCTCTCACTCGCAGGGCCCCTTCTGGAAACGGAAGGGGCCCTGTGTCTTTTCCGGCACTCCCTGACGGGGAGGTCCGCTCGGGAAAGCCCCTGTCGTCCGCGGACGTTTCGGAGTAGGACGGCGGTCGCGCGACGCGTCGGGCGGGTGGCGAAACTGGTAGACGCGCCAGACTTAGGATCTGGTACCGCAAGGTGTGAGGGTTCGAGTCCCTCCTCGCCCATTTCGCGTTGACCCGTTCGTGCCTATCCCCTAAAGCCGCACGTCCCACTTTCCGGTTGCCGCCCCGGGACGTATAGCCCGTGGAGGCGGCGAGCGAGGCCCGCATGAAGGTCCAGGTCGAAGAGCTCTCTCCCATCGAGAAGAAGCTCTCCATCGAGGTCGACTCCGCCCGCGTCGTTGAGGAGCTCAACCGCGCGTACGCCGCGCTCAGCGGCCAGGTGAAGATGCCCGGCTTCCGTCAGGGCAAGGTCCCCCGCCGCATCCTCGAGCAGAAGTACCGCGAGCAGGTGGAGGACGACGTCATCCAGCGCGTCGTGCAGAAGGCCTACCTGGACGCCGTGCGCGAGCACAAGGTGGAGGCCGTCGCCTCTCCCCAGGTCACCAACTCCGGCCTCAAGCCCAACGCCCCCTTCAGCTTCGAGGCCCGCGTCGAGGTGAAGCCGAAGGTGGAGGCCAAGGACTTCGAGGGCCTGTCCCTCACGAAGGTGGACACCGCCGTCGCTGACGACGCGGTGAACCAGCAGATTGAGAACATGCGCCAGAACCTGGGCCGCATCGAGCCCGTCACGGACCGCGACACCGCGGCCCAGGACGACCAGGTCACCATCGACTTCGAGGCGAAGGTGGACGGCAATGCGTTCCCCGGCAGCAAGGCGGACGGCATTGGCGTGCGCGTGCAGGACGGCGACCTCATCCAGGGCAACATCCCGCAGCTGGCGGGCGTGAAGGTCGGCGAGTCCAAGGACGTCGAGTACACCTTCCCCCAGGACTACCAGGCCGAAGAGGTCCGCGGGAAGACGGCCATCTTCCACATCACCGCCAAGGAGCTGAAGAAGGCGGTGGTGCCGGAGCTCAACGACGACTTCGCCAAGCAGACGGGCGTCGCGCAGACGGTGGATGAGCTGCGCGCCAAGGTGCGCTCGGACCTGGAGAAGGCCAGGAAGAACCAGTCCACCGTGGACGAGCGCGACGGGCTCATCAAGGCGCTGCTGGAGAAGAACCCGTTCGACGTGCCCCGCGCCATGGTGGAGCGCGCCATCGACTCCATGATGGAGGGCGCCTTCCGCCAGATGCAGCGCCAGGGCATCGACCCGCGCCAGCTGGGCCTGGACTTCAACCGCCTGCGCGACGAGATGCGGGAGAAGGCCACCCTGGAGGTGAAGGGTACGCTCCTCTTCGAGGCCATTGCCCAGCAGCAGAACATCCAGGCGTCCGACGAGGACGTGGAGAAGCGCATCGAGGACCTGGCCATCGAGGCCAACCAGCCGGTCGCCCAGGTGAAGAAGTACTTCAAGGGCCCGGACGAGCGCCTTGGGTTGTCTCTGCGACTCCGCGAGGAAAAGACGATTGAATTCCTCAAGGGCCGGGCGAAGTATTCTTGAGGTCTTTTCCTCAAGCCTTCTGAGTTCCTTCTAGAGGTCCATCCGACATGCCCTTCATGCCCGTCCCCTACGTCATCGAGCAGACCCACCGGGGTGAGCGCTCGTACGACATCTACAGCCGGCTCCTGAAGGACCGCATCGTCATGCTGGGAACGGAGATCGACGATGACGTGGCCAACGCCATCGTCGCCCAGCTCCTGTTCCTGGAGTCCGAAGACCCGGACAAGGACATCAACCTCTACATCAACTCGCCCGGTGGTTCGGTGACGGCGGGCCTCGCCATCTACGACACGATGCAGTACGTCAAGGCGCCCGTCTCCACCATCTGCGTGGGGCAGGCGGCCTCCATGGGTGCCGTGCTGCTGCTCGCCGGCGCGAAGGGCAAGCGCTACTCGCTGCCCTCCAGCCGCATCATGATCCACCAGCCGCTGGGCGGCGCGCGTGGCCAGGCGACGGACATCGAAATCCAGGCCCGTGAAATCCTTCGCATGAAGGCCAAGCTCAACGAGCTCATCGTCAAGCACACCGGCCAGACGATCGAGCGCGTGGAGAAGGACACGGACCGCGACTACTTCATGGGCGCCACGGAGGCGAAGGCGTACGGCATCCTCGACGCCATCCAGGACCCCCGGAAGGTCGTGGGCGTGAAGCCGGAAGAGAAGAAGTAGACACACCGACATCCGAGCGGACCGGGGTGTCAACCACCCGGTCGGCGGCCGGGGGTGCTGGGAATCTTCTCCCGCGCCTCCGGCCTTCTGTTTTCTCCCATCACCGGTATTTTCCCCTTGTTAAGTACCCGGAAGGTGCGTGGACGTTCCGGATGGGGGCTGACTAGATTGGTGTGGGCAGGGGACCGGACGCGAAGCGGGTTGGGGCCTTTCAGGCGCAGCGAGGGATTTCATGGCGGGTAAGAACGTGGAGAAGCGAGACAACCAGACCCTCTGCTGCTCCTTCTGCGGCAAGTCGCAGAAGGAGGTGAAGAAGCTCATCGCGGGCCCGACGGTCTACATCTGCGACGAGTGCATCGGGCTGTGCAACGACATCATCGCGGAGGAGATCGACCGCGAGGAGACCAAGGACACCAAGCTGCGCATCCCCCGGCCCTCTGAAATCAAGGCCGTGCTGGACGAGTACGTGGTGGGCCAGGAGCGCGCGAAGAAGACGCTCTCCGTGGCGGTGCACAACCACTACAAGCGCATCGAGTCCAAGGTTGCCATGGACGATGTGGAGCTGCAGAAGAGCAACATCCTGCTGCTCGGCCCCACGGGCTCCGGCAAGACGCTGCTCGCGCAGACGCTGGCGCGCATCCTCAACGTCCCCTTCACCATCGCGGACGCCACGTGCCTCACGGAGGCCGGCTACGTCGGTGAGGACGTGGAGAACATCATCGTCAACCTGCTCCAGGCCGCGGACCACGACATCGAGCGCGCGCAGCGGGGCATCGTCTACATCGACGAAATCGACAAGATTGCCCGCAAGTCGGAGAACCCCTCCATCACCCGCGACGTGAGCGGCGAGGGCGTGCAGCAGGCGCTGCTGAAAATCATTGAAGGCACGGTGGCCAACGTCCCGCCCAAGGGTGGCCGCAAGCACCCGCAGCAGGAGTTCCTGCAGGTGGACACCACCAACATCCTCTTCATCTGCGGCGGCGCGTTCGGCGGCCTGGAGCAGGTGATTGAGCGGCGCATGGGTGGGCGCAGCCTGGGCTTCGGCGCGGAGATTCAGTCGCGCAAGCAGCGCAACCTCAGTGAGCTGCTCAAGCAAGTGGAGCCGGAGGACCTGCTCAAGTTCGGCATGATTCCGGAGTTCATCGGCCGTCTGCCCATCATCACCGCGCTGGAGGAGCTGGACGAAGGCGCGCTCGTGAACATCCTGGGCGAGCCCAAGAACGCGCTCACCAAGCAGTACCGCAAGCTCTTCGAGCTGGACGGCGTGTCGCTGAAGTTCACCGACGGGGCCTTGAAGGCCATCGCGTCGGAGGCCATCCGCCGCAAGGCGGGCGCTCGAGGCCTGCGCTCCATCCTGGAGACGGCCATGCTGGACGTGATGTACGAAATCCCGTCCCGCAAGACGGCCCGCGAGGTGCTCATCTCCGAGGAGGTCATCCTCAAGAAGAGCGAGCCCGTCGTCCTGCACTCGCAGGACAACAAGGAGACGCCGGAGCCAAAGAAGGAATCCGCCTGAATCGAGGCGGAGCATCCTCTAGGGGCACGCAAGGGCCTGATGGGGATGGCGGGGCGCGTCACGGTCATTGGACCGGGACGCGCCCTTCGTCTTTCCAAAGCGGGCATCCGGGCGTGGGGACGGGCCACGCTTTTTTGCGGCCGGGGCGGGGGGCTTCTTGTATCTGCTGTCCCCCATGAGAAAGCTCCTCATGCCTGCCCTGTTGTCGCTCGTGGCCTGCACTTCCTCGAAGGAAGCCACGCGTGATGAAGCCCCCGCCGCGTCCTCAGCGACGCAGAGCGCTCCGGCCCAGGAGGGCCCTTCCCGCATGGCCTACCCGGCGACCCGTTCCGACGCGGTGGTGGACACGCTGCACGGCGAGCAGGTGGCGGATCCGTACCGCTGGCTGGAGGACGAGAAGGCCCCGGAGGTGCAGGCCTGGATGAAGTCGCAGGACGGCTTCACCCGTGACGCGCTGGCGAAGATGCCGGGCCGCGACGCGCTGACCAAGCGCTTCACGGAGCTGTTCTACGTGGACTCGGTGACGGCGCCCTTCCGCCGGGGCAACCGCTACTTCTACATGCGGACCCACAAGGACAAGGAGAAGGCCATCGTCTACTGGAAGGACGGCGAGTCCGGACAGGAGAAGGTGCTGCTGGACCCGAACGTCATGAGCAAGGACGCCCCGGTGTCCCTGGGCCGGTGGGTGCCGTCGTGGGATGGCAAGCGCGTGGCCTTCCCGGTGCGCCCCAACGCCGCGGACGAGGCCACCCTGCACGTCATCGACGTGGACACCGGTGAGTGGTCCAAGGTGGACGTGATTGAGGGCGCGAAGTACGCCAACACCAACTGGACGCCGGACGGCAAGGGCTTCTACTACGAGTGGCTGCCCACGGACTCCTCCATCCCGGTGGACGCGCGCCCGGGCTACACCACGCTCAAGTTCCACAAGCTGGGCCAGGACCCGAAGAACGACGTGGTGGTGCACGAGCGCACCGGTGACCCGACGACGTTCCTCCAGGGCGACCTGTCGCGTGACGGCAAGTACCTCTTCGCGTCCATCCTCCGCGGCTGGAGCGAGAACGACGTCTACTGGAAGCACCCGGCGGACAAGGACTGGCGGCTGCTCGTGAAGGGCAAGGGCGCCAAGTACACCGTCCTCGCCTGGAAGGACCGCTTCTACGTCGTCACCGACGAGGGCGCCCCGCGCCAGCGCGTCTTCGCCGTGGACCCGAAGAAGTCCGAGCGCGCGAACTGGAAGGAGCTGGTGCCGGAGGACCCCAAGGCCACTCTGGAGAGCGTGTCGCTGGTGGGCGGCCACCTGGCGCTGGAGTACCTCAAGGACGTGACGACGGAGCTGCGCATCACCACGCTGGAGGGCAAGCCGGTGCGCACCGTGCAGCTGCCGGGCGTGGGCGCCGCCAGCAACCTGCTGGGCCTGGAGGACCAGGACGACGCCTACTTCGCCTACAGCTCCTTCACCACGCCCCGTCAGGTGTACCGGACGTCCGTGAAGAGCGGGAAGGTGGACCTGTGGGCGAAGGTGGAAGTGCCCATGGACCCGGACGCGTACACCACGGAGCAGGTCTTCTACCCGTCGAAGGACGGCACGAAGGTGCCCATGTTCCTCGTCTACAAGAAGGGCCTGAAGAAGGACGGCACCGCGCCCACGCTCCTGTACGGGTACGGCGGCTTCCTGGTGAGCATGCAGCCGGGCTTCCGCGCGAGCATCCTGCCGTGGCTGGACGCGGGCGGCATCTACGCGGTGGCCAACCTGCGCGGCGGCGGTGAGTACGGCACCGCGTGGCACGAGGCGGGCAAGGGCGCGCACAAGCAGAACGTGTTCGACGACTTCGCCGGCGCCGCCGAGTACCTGGCGAAGGAGAAGTACACGCAGGCGAAGAAGCTGGCCATCTACGGCGGCAGCAACGGCGGCCTGCTGGTGGGCGCGGCCATGACGCAGCGCCCTGAGCTGTACGGCGCGGTGGTGTGTGGGGTGCCGCTCCTGGACATGGTGCGCTTCCACCTGTTCGGCAGCGGGCGGACCTGGGTGCCGGAGTACGGGTCGGCGGACGACGCCGGGCAGTTCAAGACCCTGTACGCCTATTCGCCCTACCACCATGTGCGCCAGGACGTGCGCTACCCGCCCCTGCTGATGATGAGCTCGGACCACGACGACCGGGTGGACCCCATGCACGCGCGCAAGTTCGTGGCGGCGGTGCAGAACGCGAAGGGCAATCCGGCGCCCACGTTGCTACGCATCGAGGCGAACGCAGGCCATGGTGGGGCGGACCAGGTGGCCAAGGCCATCGAGTCCAGCGTGGACATGTATGCCTTCCTCTTCCAGGTCCTGGACGTCGCCCGGTCGGATGCCGGGGTGGCGGCCGAGAGTCGCTAGAATCGGGGCAGGACACACTCCTGCCTCTCGGTGTTCCCTTGAAGGCAGGGTGCGGACCCCCAATCTTGAGCGGGGAACGGGTCCTGCGACCGGCGTGTTATAGAGCAGCGTTTCACCCTGCATGAGCGCTTGGGCGCCATGTGGGCAACTCTTGAAGGGCCTGCCTGTACGGCTGGCCAGCGGGTGGCGGATACATGTTCTTCGGACGTGACGACAAGAAGGAAGCCCAGAAGCGGGGCCTCACCATCCCGCTCTTGCCCCTTCGGGACATCATCGTGTTCCCCCACATGGTCGTTCCGCTGTTCGTCGGCCGGGAGAAGTCCATCGCGGCGCTGAAGGACGCGATGGCCCACAAGGGGCCGGATGACAAGGCGGTCATCCTGCTGGCCGCCCAGAAGAAGGCCAAGACGAACGACCCCTCGCCCGACGACATCTTCCACTTCGGCACCATCGGCCACCTCATCCAGCTCCTTCCGCTGCCTGACGGCACGATGAAGGTCCTGGTGGAGGGTGTGCGCCGCGCCAAGGTGAAGAAGTTCCACCCGAACGACGCCTTCTTCATGGTCGAGGTGGACGAGGTCGAGGAGACGCTGGAGAAGAGCGTGGAGCTGGAGGCGCTGGTGCGCTCCGTCCACTCCGTCTTCGAAGCCTTCGTGAAGCTCAACAAGCGCATCCCGCCGGAGATGCTGATGCAGGTCGCCAGCATCGACGACCCTGCGCGCCTGGCGGACACCATCGTCGCGCACCTGTCGCTGAAGCTGAACGACAAGCAGGCGCTGCTCGAGACGGAGTCCCCGGCCAAGCGCCTGGAGAAGCTCTACGAGCTGATGCAGGGCGAGATCGAGATTCTCCAGGTGGAGAAGAAGATCCGCACGCGCGTCAAGAAGCAGATGGAGAAGACCCAGAAGGAGTACTACCTGAATGAGCAGATGCAGGCCATTCAGAAGGAACTGGGTGAGCGCGACGAGTTCAAGAACGAGATCCAGGAGATTGAAGAGAAGCTGAAGAACAAGCGGATGAGCAAGGAGGCCACGCTCAAGGTCAAGAAGGAGCTGAAGAAGCTCCGGATGATGAGCCCGATGAGCGCCGAGGCCACGGTCGTCCGCAACTACATCGACTGGATCATCAGCCTGCCCTGGTACGACGAGACCCAGGACCGGCTGGACGTCACCGAAGCGGAGCGGGTGCTCAACGAGGACCACTACGGCTTGAAGAAGCCGAAGGAGCGCATCCTCGAGTACCTGGCCGTGCAGCAGCTGGTGAAGAAGCTGAAGGGCCCCGTGCTGTGCTTCGTCGGCCCCCCGGGCGTGGGCAAGACGTCGCTGGCGCGCAGCATCGCGCGGGCCACGGGCCGCAAGTTCGTGCGCCTGTCGTTGGGCGGCGTGCGTGACGAGGCGGAGATCCGCGGCCACCGCCGCACGTACATCGGCGCGATGCCGGGCAAGCTCATCCAGTCCCTGAAGAAGGCGGGCAGCAACAACCCCGTGTTCCTCCTGGACGAGATCGACAAGATGTCCACGGACTTCCGTGGCGACCCGAGCGCGGCGCTGCTGGAGGTGCTGGACCCGGAGCAGAACCACAACTTCAACGACCACTACCTGGACCTCGACTACGACCTGTCCAAGGTGATGTTCATCTGCACCGCGAACACGATGCACAACATCCCCGGTCCGCTGCAGGACCGCATGGAAGTCATCCGCATCGCGGGGTACACCGAGCCGGAGAAGCTCTCCATCGCGCGGCGCTACCTGATTCCGAAGGAGCAGGAGGCCAACGGCCTCGCGGACCTGAAGATCGACATCACCAACGACGCGCTGAAGACCATCGTGCACCGGTACACGCGCGAGTCGGGTGTGCGTTCGCTGGAGCGTGAGATTGGCGGCGTGTTCCGGAAGATTGCCCGCGACGTGCTGAAGAACGGCAAGCGGGACCTCATCGAGGTGGACCGCAAGCAGGCGATGAAGTTCCTGGGCACGCCCCGCTTCCGCTACGGCGTGGCGGAGAGCGAGGACCAGGTGGGCATCGTCACGGGCCTCGCGTGGACGGAGCTGGGCGGTGAGATCCTCACCACGGAAGCCACGTCCATGCCGGGCAAGGGCAAGCTCATCATCACCGGCAAGCTGGGCGAGGTGATGCAGGAGTCCGCCCAGGCGGCCATGTCCTACGTGCGCAGCCGCGCGGAGCGCTTCGGCATCGACCGCAAGGTGTTCGAGAACTACGACATCCACGTCCACCTGCCGGAGGGCGCGATTCCCAAGGACGGTCCGTCCGCGGGCGTCACCATGGCCACTGCACTGGTGAGCGCGCTGACGCGCGTGCCGGTCCGCAGGGACGTGGCGATGACGGGTGAAATCACGCTGCGTGGCCGCGTGCTGCCCATCGGCGGTCTGAAGGAGAAGACGCTGGCGGCGCACCGCGCGGGCATCAAGACGGTCCTGATTCCGAAGGCGAACAAGAAGGACCTGAAGGACATCCCGCTGAAGATCCGCAAGGCGCTGCGCATCGTCCCGGTGGAGTTCGTGGACGACGTGCTGCGTGAGGCGCTGCTCCTGGAGAAGCCGGAGGAGTTCGGCCGCAAGGGCGCCGGGGACAACCTGAAGATGGGGCTGTCCGTACCGGATGCGGTGTCCACGCCTTCCGTGCCGGCCTCCTGAGGCCTTCAGTCCCGGGCCCCTTGAGGGGGCCTGGGATGGGTGGTGACGAAGCCAGGATGCCGGCCGACCAGGAGTCGCCGGTCTCCTGGCTTCTCTCTTTTTTACGAGCAGGTCGGGTACAACGCGGGGAGTGGCTCCCCGCGCGCGAATCCTGTCCTACTCCCTGGTGCTGGTGATGGCCGCGGCCTGCGGGCCGTGCGGCTTCCAGCCCGAGCCGGGCGTGAAGGTGGTGGTGCCGGCGATGCCCACCACGCTCGACTGGAGTCATTCGGATCCGCAGAGCTGGGTGAACTACCCGGTGATGCTGGCCACGCAGAAGGGGCTCACCACGTTGGGGGCGGACCACTCGGTCCAGCCGGGCCTGGCGGAGCGGTGGGAGCGTGAAGCGGACGCGTCCGGGCATGAGGTCTACACGTTCCACCTGCGCGAGGACGTGACGTGGTCGGACGGTTCTCCCGTCACGGCGCGCGACTTCGTCTTCGGGTGGCACCGGGCGCTGCTGGGCCGCGAGCGCGGCGAGATGGCGGACCTCCAGGGCGCGGAGGAGGTGCTCGCGTTGCAGGAGCGCGGGGCTCCGGCGGCGGAGGTGAAGGCGGCGCTGTCTCGGGTCGGGGTGGAGGCGGTGGAGGCGCGGACGCTGCGGGTGACGCTGGAGCGGCCTCGGAGCTACTTCCTGGCGCGGCTCGCGAACGTGTACCTGTTCTTTCCAGCGCCTTCGGCCGACCTGGAGGGGAAGTCGGACGAGGCGGTGCGCGACTACTTCGACCGGCCTCGCGACGGGCGTCCGCTGGCGGTGGGGCCTTATCGAGTCGAGCGGTGGGACCGCGCGGGCGAGCGCGTGCGGCTGGTCTACAACCCGCGCAGTGCGTTCCTCCCGCCGATGGGACCCGGGGAGACGCCGGCGCCGGTGCTGACGCTGATGAAGTCGGAGATTGGTCCTGCGCTGTATGAGCGGGGCCGGGTGGACTTCGTCTTCGTGGACAGCGCGGCGGCGCTGCGCGGGATGAAGGCGGCGGACCTGAAGCGGGAGCCGCTGTTGTCCACGTACTTCCTGGGCTTCAACACGGAGCGTCCGCCGTTGGACCGGCCGGAGGTGCGCCGGGCGCTGGCTCGGGCGTTGGACCGGGAGGCGCTGCTCGCGGGGCTGCTGCCGGCCGCTCGCGCGACGAATGTGTTGCTGCCTCCGGAGCTGCCGGATGCGGCGACGCCGGAGCAGGCGGCTCGGCTGCCTCGCTACGAGCCGGAGCGGGCGAAGGCGGAGCTGGCGGGGGCGAAGGGGCTGGACCGTCCGCTGCGGCTGGTGGTGAAGGCGGGGGATTCGTTCGTGCCGGAGGAGGCGCTGGCGGAGCGCATCGCGGCGCAGCTCGCGAAGGTGGGCGTGCAGGTGGTGGTGGATTCGCGGTCGGACTTCTCCGCGGAGGTGGCTCGCAGGACGCCGCAAGGACCGCGCGCGTATGACCTGTTCCTGCGTCGGCTGGGCGCGGACTACGCGCACCCGAACACGTTCTTCACGTTGTTCGAACGGCAGGGCAACCACCAGACGGGATGGGAGACGCAGGGCGGCGGCGAGCCGATGCGCCGCTTCGAGCAGTTGCTGGAGGAGGCGGACGGCGACCCCGACCCCGTGCACGCGCGCGAGCTGTACGCGAAGGCCCAGGAGGTGCTGGTGGGGGAGGAGGCCGTCATCGCGCCGCTGTACCACCCGGACCGCTACTTCCGGGCTCGGGCGCGGCTGCATGGCCTGGACGTGGATCCGTTCAACTTCCTCGCGCTGCGCGCGCTGCGGCTGGGACCGGATGAGGCAGCCACGGCCCGCGCGGAAGGGCAGGGGCCGTAGCGCATGCGCCTCATCGCGACGCGCCTCGTGCGCCAGCTCGTGCTAGTTCCGGTGGTCGCGGTGGCCTCGTACTTCCTCATGGCCGCGCTGCCGCTCACCACGGAGAGCGACAACAAGCGGCAGGTGTCTCCGGAGCTGGCGGCTTCGTACCAGCGCGACCTGGGCATTGGTGAGCCGCTTGGGTTCCTTCGGCCCTGGCGGAAGCTCTTCGCGGGGGAACGCCTGGGCACCAGCGCTCAGGGCATCACCGGCGATGAGCTGCTCCAGAAACTCTCCGGCAGCGTGGGCGTGGGCCTGGTCGCGCTTCCCCTCGCGCTTGGCTGGGCGGTGGGCTTCGCGCTCCTGCGCACCCGCTGGCGGCGGGGACGCTTCGCAGTGCTCGGGGACGTGCTCCCTGCCATCGCGTTCGGGACGCCCGTGTTCATCCCCGCGCTGCTCCTGGCCCCGGCCGTGGTGGAGCGCGGACACCTGCTGCCGGAGCTGTGCGCGGCGGTCGTCATCGCCATCTGGCCGGGGACCTTCCTGGGCACGCTCGTGGGGGATGCTCTAGAGACCGAGCTGTCCCGTGACTACGTGCGCACCGCGCTCAGCAAGGGCCTGGACCCCGGCACCGTGCTGCGCCGCCATGTCCTCCCCAACGTGTGGCCCGCGCTCCTGGACGCCGTGACGCCTGTCGCCACCGCGCTGCTCGCGGGCTCGTTCGCCGCGGAGCGCGTCTTCGGCCTGCCGTACTTCGGCCAGCTCTACGTGCTCGCCGTCCTCAACAAGCAGGTCGCCGTCGTCGTCGTGTCCACCACCACCTTCGCCACCGTGCTCGTCGTCGTGAGCCTCACCGTGGAGCTCTTGCGCATGCTCGTGGATCCACGTGCCCGGGAGGCCCGCGCTTGAGCCGCATCCCCTTGCGCGCCTGGGTGGGGCTGGTCCTCCTCGTCGGCCTGGGCGCCTTGAGTCTCGTGGCCGGCCGCCTGTTCCCCGAAGCACTCGTGAACACCTGCCCGCTCGGCTGGGACCTGAACCGCCCGGACCGGAGCGTGTGCGAGCTGGCCTTCGGTGGCCTTTGGGTGTCCCTGGCCATCGGGCTCGCGGCCGGCGCGCTGTCCACCGTGCTGGGGCTGGCCGTCGCGGCGCTCGCGCGGCTGTCCGGTGGCGTGACAGAGCAGGTGCTCCTGCGTGCGGTGGACGCCGTGTTCGCCCTGCCGGATGTCCTCGTGGTGATGGTGCTCCAACTCGCCGGTCAGTCCCTCATGGACGCGGGCATGGGTAGCGGCCTGGGCCCCTTCGGCTTGATGGTGACGTCGCTGGCCCTGGTGGGCTGGGCCGGCCCCGCGCGCATGTTCCGCGACCGCCTGGCCACGCTGGAGGGCCAGGAGTACGTGGCCGCCGCGCGGGCCCTGGGCGGTGGTGGCGTGCATGTCCTTCGCGTGCACCTGTGGCCGCTGTTGCGCCCCTTCGTGCTGGCCGTGTTCTTGAGCCGCCTGCCGAGCGCCATCCTCACTGAGTCCACGGTGAGCTTCTTCGGCATCGCTCGCATGGAGCCCATGTCCCTGGGCCGCTACCTGGGCACTTCCTACGCCGCGCTCATCTACGAGGGCGGCGGCCGCGTGGTGATTCCCGCCTGGGGACTGCTCGTCCTGCTGGTGCTTGGCGCCTCGCTCGCTTCCCAGGCATTGGGGGGAGGTAGCCGTCGCGAAGTGTGAGGAATGCAGCACATTGAGGCAAAGGTTTCACACGGACGGAACCCCTTTGCCCTCAGGTGAACATCATGTCCCTCCCCACGGAAGAAATCCCCCTCTCGCCTGCCCGTGATGAGCGTCCGCGTGACGACGGTCTGAGCAAGGAGACCGTCCGGGGTTCGGTGCTGGTGGTCGAGGACGACGCCGCGCACCGCGAGCTCCTGGTGGAGCTGGTGAGCACCTGGGGCTACAACGCCATGCCCGTGGGCAGCGCGGAGGAGGCCGAGTTCGCCGTGCGCAACAAGCGCATGGACGCCGCCATCGTGGACGTGTTCCTGCCCGGCCGCAGCGGCACCACGCTCATGTCCAAGCTGCGTGAGAAGTTCCCGCAGGCCGTGCTCATCGGCGTGAGCGCCATGAGCGACGCGGCCACCGCTCGCAAGTGCAAGGGCCTGGGCGCGGACCTCTTCATCGGCAAGCCGTTGGATCCGGAGAAGCTGGCCAAGGCGCTGAAGTCCAAGCACCAGAGCTGGCACTGAGCGCGGCAGGGGAGCGGGTTCCGGTTGCACACCCCCGCCGGACGGTCGATGCTCCCTGGCGTGAAGAACATCGCCTCCGGCTTCCTGCTGGCCATGCCCCAGCTTGGAGACCCGAACTTCTACCGGTCGGTCATCCTGATGATCGAACACGGGGAGACGGGCTCCATGGGGCTCATCGTGAACCGGGGAGCGCCCCTGACGCTGGGTGAGCTGGCGCGCGGTCAGTCGATGGACATCTCGACGGACCGCGTGTCGCAGCCGGTGTTCGTGGGCGGCCCGGTGGAGCCCCAGCGGGGCTTCGTCCTGCATGACGACGAGTCCGTCGCGGAGAAGCACTCCGTCCTGCCGGGCCTCTACCTGAGCGTCACCCTGGATGCGCTGGGCCCCCTCCTTCAACGGACGGACCCGCGCGTGCGCTTCTGCCTGGGGTACGCGGGCTGGGGCCCCAAGCAGCTGGAGAATGAAATCGCCGCGGGCTCGTGGCTGTACGCCGACGCCACCGCGGACGCGGTGCTGGGTCAGGACCCGGCGAAGTTGTGGGATGCCACCCTGCGCGGACTGGGCGTGGACCCGGCCATGCTGGTGATGGGAAAGGGGATGAACTGATGCTCGACGCCGAGGCGCTTCGCCGTTACCTCCTGGACGCCCTTCCGGGCTCGGAGGTGGAGTTCAACGACACCACGGGGACGGGAGACCACTTCGAAGCTCGCGTCGTCTCCCCCGCCTTCACTGGCAAGACGATGGTGGAGCAGCACCAGCTGGTGTACGCGCCGCTACAGCAGTGGCTCAAGTCAGGCGAGCTGCACGCGCTGGCGCTCAAGACCTATTCGCCCGAGCAGTGGAAGAAGCTCGGGCCCCGCTGAAGAAGGAGCAACGATTCATGGATCCGACCCTCAAGGCCCAGTTCGACGAGACGGTGAAGTCACACCCCATCGTCCTCTTCATGAAGGGCAATGCCCTGTTCCCCCAGTGCGGCTTCTCCGCGCGCGCCCTCCAACTGCTCCAGCCGCTGGGCCCGGTGCACACGGTGGACGTGCTGGCGGACCCTGCCGTGCGCCAGGGCATCAAGGACTACTCCAGCTGGCCCACCATTCCGCAGGTCTACATCCACGGGAAGTTCGTGGGTGGGTCGGACATCCTGACGGAGCTGGCCGAGCGCGGCGAGCTGCAGGACCTGGTCGCCGCCGGCGGCAAGTAGGCGTTTGAGCGGGAGCGGGGCCGGGGGGAAGACCCGGGCCCCGTCCCCCGCGTAGACTGGGCGGCGGTCGCCAAGAGGGGTTGAAAGCCGCCGTGCTCACCGTCACACCGCCTGAGTCGAAGCCGCAGGACGCGTCCACCGAAGTGCCCGGCGTGCCGGTCGAGGGGGGCCCCCTTCCTCTTGGCGCGAACGTCGCGGTCGCCACGCCCGGCGCCGCGGTCGCGGATCCGGACGACCTCGTCAGCACGGAGAAGACGCCCACGCTGGTGGACCGCGTGCAGGCCTTCCGCGCGAAGTACGAGAAGCAGGAGATGGCCCTCTTCTTCTTCGCGGGCTTCCTCTACGACGTCCTCACGCTGAGCCCCGTCGACGATGCGCTCACGGAGGTGCAGAACTTCGTCTACCTGGCCATCCTCGCGGGCCTGCTGGTGCTGGAGCAGCGCTACCCGGAAGGCGTGGAGCCGCCGAAGCTGCTGGTCAAGGTATGGCGCTTCCGCGAGGACGCGCTGCACTTCTTGATGGGCAGCCTGCTGAGCGCGTTCACGCTGTTCCTGTTCAAGAGCTCGTCGGGCTTCACGCCGCTCCTGTTCATGGCGGGCATGTTCGGGTTGCTGGTGGCCAACGAGCTGCCGCGCTTCCGCCAGCTGGGCCCCGTCATCCGTGTGGCCGTCTTCAGCCTGTGCGTGACGCTGTACTTCGCGTCGCTGCTGCCGGTGCTGTTCGGACGGGTGGGGTGGTGGATCTTCACGCTGTCCGTCGTGCTGGGCTGCGGGAGCATCTATGGGCTGCTTCGCGTGCTCAAGCGGTGGCGGCCGGATGAGAAGGCGCTGCTGCGCACGGTGGCGGTGCCCGGCTTCGGCGCGCAGGCGCTCCTGCTCGGGTGCTACTTCCTGGGCGTGATTCCGCCGGTGCCCCTGGCGGTGCAGTACAGCGGCATCTACCACGCGGTGGAGAAGGTCCCCCAGAGCGTCTATGGCACCTCGGGCGTGTATCGACTGACGTCGGACGAGCAGCCCTGGTGGAAGGTCTGGACGGCGTTCCACCACGGCGACCAGGAGTTCACGGCGCGCAACGGCGAGCAGCCCGTGTACTTCTTCCGCATCTTCGCGCCCAAGGGCTTCGAGAGTTACTACGTGGTCGTGCGCTGGTTCCATGACCACCCGGAGAAGGGCTGGACGGCGCTGGGCAAGGGCTATCGTGCCCCGGTGAGCAGCAACGGCTCGGAGGGCGGCTTCCGCTACTACGCGCGGCCGGGCATCCCTCTCAAACCGGGCGACTGGCGCGTCGTGGTGGAGACGGAGAGCGGGCATGAAATCAACCGCCTGAACTTCACCGTCATCGACGGCACGGGCACAGAGAAGCCCACCAACAAGGTGGAGGTGTCCGTGCTCAAGACCACCAAGCCGCTGCCGCTGGAGGCCTGGGAGAAGGACCATCCCCCGAAGGCCGCGGCTCCTGCGGCTCCCGCGGCTACGGCGCCGGCGCCTTGAGCAGCGTCACCTGACCCAGCAGCACCGGCACCGCCGTCTCCACGCGCAGGATGCGGGGGCCCAGCGAGAAGGGCAGGAAGCCGTGGGCTTCCAGCAGCTGGGTCTCGAAGGGCACCCAGCCTCCGTCCGGGCCGATGGCGAGCACCACCCGCGTGGCGCGCGTGATGTCCCGGGCCTGGAGGGAGAGGCTGGCGGG
>NZ_RAWR01000082.1:0-40179 GCF_003986945.1 Corallococcus sp. AB018
ACCCCACCCTCCAGGACGGCGATCCACGCGTCCTTGCGGTCCTGGAAGATGGTGAACTCCCACTGGATGCGCAGGTTGGGGATGATGGCGCCGTTGTTGATTTGAGTGCCCAGGAACACGCCCCGGGGCAGCCAGGCGGGCGTGGGCGACACGTGGCCCCGCAGGTCCAGGGCTTCGCGCGACTGCGCGGCGGCGGTGGTGGAGACCAGGGCAAGCGAAACAACCAGCAATGCGCGAGCGAGGTGGAGCATGACCTCTATCCACCGTGGCAGCGCGCACTTGTCAACGAAGTGTTCCCTTGGCTATGACACGCAACGCCCTTCCTGCCGTCGCGGGAGGTCACCAGGAGCGGAACACCGAATGCCAGTCGTCACGGTCCGGGCCAGCAGCAAGCAGGGTCCGGCACAGCTCGACACGCTGGTCCGCAAGGTCACGCAGAAGACGTCGGGGCTCCTGGAGGAGAACGACCGGGTGCTGGTCGTCTACGGCGAGGGGCGCGCCAACCTCTACTACGAGGGTGAGCCCCGCCCGCGCACCGTGCCCCGGCCGGCCTGACGTTCCGGCTTCCCCTCAGTCGTCAGGACCCAACCTGCGCGCGCGCTGAAAGAGCGCCGGCGGGTTCCGTTCCACGGCGGCGATGAGGCGGTGTCCCAGCAGCTCGTAGGTCTCCGTCTCGATGGGGCCTCGGCCCGGGGCCTCCAGCCCGTCGAAGTTGCCCACGCGGTAGCGCGCGGCGAAGACGAAGTGGAAGTCCGGCGGCGCGAAGAGGTGCTCCGGGTCCCCCGCCGGGTGGACGTCCATGGCCCAGCGCGGTTCGAACGACGGCGGGTGGATGCCGCGCTCCACGCGCTCCATGTGTTCGCGCGTGTAGAGCCCGGTCATCTCCTCCAGCGTCGCGCCGGTCTCGAAGCGGACGTGCGGGTGGAGGCGGTAGCAGGGGTGCTGCGGATCCAACGCGTAGAGCCAGCCGCCGAGCGGGGTGAGCTCGCGGAACACGCCGAGCATCCGCTCCGCCAGCTCGCGGTAGAGCTCCAGGCGGACGTCGTGCTCCAGGCGGAAGAAGTCCTCGCCCACGACGAAGCGCACGCAGCCCTCTTCCGAGGAGGGCCACGAATGGTCCAGCGCGTGGCGCTCCGCATCGCCCGACAAGGGCATCCAGGCTTCGGCTTCCAAATTGAGTTCGAGCACGACCCCTGCCCCCCACTTCGCGAAAGCCAGGGTATGCGCGCAACGCAGGAATCGCGCAAGCACCTGACGGGAGGGGTCAATGCATGGCATCCGACGTCCGCCGCGACGAGGACCGGATGTGGAAAGCCGCTGGGGCCCGCCACACCCGGTGTCGCGCGGTGGACGACGGGAGTGCATCAGGGCAGCGCCACCTCATTGCCCAGGAACGTGTAGCCGAAGGACCCCACGCGCGTGCCGCCGCCCGCCGCGAGCTCCTCCAGGGTGCCCCGCTGCACCGTTCCGGAGTAGTCGATGGTCAGCTGCTGGTTCTCCACGCGACCCGTGCCCAAGCGGAACTGCAGCCAGAGGTTCTCTCCCAACTCCGCGGGCACGGGGCACGCGAGGATCTGATCCGGGCGCACGTCGCGCAGCAGCTCGAACTCCACCTCGCCGCCTTCCGCACCGGGCCCGGCGACCTTCCCCATGTAGCTGGCGGAGAGGGTGCACAGCAGCTTGTTCATCGAGATGATGGCTTCATCGTCGTTGTAGACGCTGAAGCCCACGTCCAGGTCGCCCTCGGCCACCTTCGCGCCGGTGTCGAGTTGGAGATCCAGTTCGTACGTCCCCTGGTACTTGCGCTTGATGTCGTCCTCTCCGCAGCCGGTGAGCGCCGTCGCGGCCAGCAGCAGGCCCGCGATGATGGACTTCGAGCCGGAGTTCTTGCGTGCGTAGGCCATGGGATTCCTCTCCAAGGTAGGGGTGTCTGTTCATGAAGGGCCTTCCCGCCCTTCCTTTTCCCTTGGTCGCCGCGAGCCTTTGAATTGATCAAACAATTCACGCCGCCAGACTTCAAAACGGCGCGGGCGAGGTGAATGACAGACGCTCGCCCGTGCGTGGATGCACGAAGGTCAGCGCGTCGGCATGGAGCATCAGCCGCGCGTCCTCTCGTCCAAAGCGCGCGTCCCCGGCGATGGGCAGTCCCAGCCCCAGGCGATGCGCTGCATGGATACGCAACGTGTGGGCCGGATGGGTCGTTGGAACGAACTCCACCCGGGTCCGGGCCGCCTCGCGCTGGAGGACCTTCCACGCGCTCCGGGTCCGCTTGCCGTGGCGGGCGTCCACGCAGTCCTCCAATGACGCGTGGGCCACCGGGCGCAGCGGCAGGTCGATGAGGCCCGAGTCTCCCTCCACGCGGCCGTCCACCCAGGCGACGTGACGGTGCTCCGCCTCGCGCTGGGAGAACTGGCGCTGGAGCGAGGCGCGGGTCTCCGCGTCCCGGGCGATGACGAGGAGGCCGGAGGACTCGGGGTCCAGTTCGTGGAGGGAGCTGGCGGAGGTCAGCTCCGGGAACCGGGGCTGGAGGCGGACGAGCACCGAGTCGCGCGTGGGCGCATGGCGTCCGGGGAGCGTGGGCAGCCCCTCGGGCTTGTCCACCACGAGGAGCCAGGGGTCCTCATGGAGGACGGGCGGTTCGGGTACGGCTGGCGCGGTGGGAGGCGGCAGCTCCACATCCAATCCCTGCAACATGTACGGCAGCACCGTGCCGCATTTGTTGTCACACGCCGGGTAGTACGCACCGGATTCCCTGCGGCCATCGAGCGGCGGTGCTCCCCACCAGAACTCCGCGAGGTCCACAGGCGTCAATCCGTTGCGAAAGGCATACGCCAGCAACTTGGGCGCCGCGCAGTCACCGGCGCCACCGGGTGGAGGCTTGGGCGCGAACAGCGAGGCCAATGTCTGGGTTTCACCGCGCGCATTGGGAATGACATATCCCTGGGTCACCTGCCGCCACAGGGCTCGTGAACGTTCGGCGCGCACGTGCTCCACTTCCGCCAGGAGCGCCTCCACGTCGCGCAGCGAAGGAGCGTCCCCCTGCGCGCGCAGCATCTCGGCCTCCCGGGACAGCGCCGCATGCTGATGTCCCAGCGCGGCCAGATCCGCCTCTCCCTCGGGCCAGAACGCGTCGCGGGCCACCGGGTCGAACAGCGGCGGCACGAAACCCTCCACGTTCCACGCACCTTTCGGCATCCCGGAGAAGGCGCTCAGGAACCCCACCCGTCCGTCGGGCGCCGCGACCACCAGCACGCCGAACATCTTGCCGCCGCTCGGCCGCCACAAGGCTTCGGTGTACGCGGGTTCCTGTCGCAGCCGCTGCTGGAGCATCTCCGCCGCACGCAGCCCCCAGGGCCCGGGAGACGCTGGATGGAAGGGATTCGCCAGCCGCGTGGGCAGCGGGCGTTCGAGGGACGTCAGGGTCTGGATGAGGTCCGCCTCGGCTGTTCGGGTCGTCATCCGGGCCCCATCTTCCCCTGAATCCATCCGCTACGGGGGACCTTGTGGGTGAAGCGGCTCCGGCTCCGAGGCAAGCTGGGGAGCCAGGGAACGGATGACGGGTGGCCGGCCCGCCGTTCACGTTCCAGAGCCTGGGAGGCCCTCATGACGGTCGACGTGGAGCGAGCGCTGGCGGAGGTGTTGCCAGCGGAGGCGGTCATCACGGATCCGGACGTGCTCGCGGCGCACCGGCGCGACCAGGCGGAGTGGGCGCCTTCGGGCATGCCGAGGGTGCTGGTGCGGCCCGCGTCCACGTCCGAGGTGCAGGCCGTGCTCCGCGTGGCCACGGCGCTGCGCGTGCCGGTGGTGCCTCGGGGCGCGGGCTCGGGCCTGTCGGGTGGCGCGAACGCGAGCGACGGCTGCATCGTCCTGTCACTCATGCGGATGAACCGCATCCTGGAGGTGGACCGTCGCGGCATGCTGGCCGTCGTCCAGCCCGGTGCGCTCAACGGCGCGGTGAAGGCCGCCGCCGCGGAGCAGGGCCTCTGGTACGCACCGGATCCCGCGAGCTGGGAGTTCTCCTCCATCGGCGGCAACCTGGCCACCAACGCGGGAGGCCTGTGCTGCGTGAAGTACGGCGTGACGGGTGACGCGGTGCTGGGGCTGGAGGCGGTGCTCGCGGACGGCACCGTGGTGCGCACTGGCGGGCGGACGGTGAAGAACGTGGCGGGCTACGACCTGACGCGGCTCTTCATCGGCTCGGAGGGCACACTGGGCGTCCTCACCGAGGCGACGCTGCGGCTCCGGCCCCGGCCGTCGAAGGCGACGACGCTGGTGGCCGCGTTCCCCACGCTCGTGAGCGCGGGCACGGCCGTCTGCGACATCATGGAGCGTTCACGCCCGTCCGTGCTGGAGCTGATGGACCGCACCACCGTGCGCGCCGTGGAGTCCTGGAAGCCCATGGGCCTGGACGTCGAGGCCGAGGCCCTGCTCATTGCGCGCTCCGACGCGGGCGGCGTGCAGGGAGAAGAGGAGCTGGCGCTGATGGTCGCGGCCTGCGAGCGGGCCGGAGCGACCTCCGTGCTGAGCACCGCCGACGAAGTCGAAGGTGAGCTGCTCATGGGCGCCCGTCGCTTCGCCTTCCCGGCGCTGGAGCAGCGCGGTGCCACGCTGCTGGATGACGTGGGCGTGCCTGTCGTGCGCATCCCGGAGCTGCTCGCGGCGGTGGAGCGCATCGCGGGAAAGCACGGGGTGCTCATCGGGACGTTCGGGCACGCGGGCGACGGGAACATGCACCCCACCGTCGTCTTCGACCGGAAGGATCCGAAGGCGCTCGCGAGGGCGAAGGAAGCGTTCGATGACATCCTGCACGCGGCGCTGGCCCTGGGAGGCACCATCACGGGCGAGCACGGCGTGGGGTCCCTCAAGCGCGGTTTCCTGGGCGCGCAGCTGGGGCTGGAGACGCTGCGCCTGCACCAGGCGATCAAGAGCGCGCTCGACCCGCTGGGCCTGCTCAACCCCGGCAAAGTGCTGTGATTCCAGCGGGTTGGCGGCGGCGCGGGGAAATAATAAATCCGGTGTCGATCCCACCGGAGCAGGTTCGTCGCGTGGATGAAGGCGACGTTCACTTCATCCCCTTTCTTCCGCCAGGAGATGCACCATGGGCACCAAGATCTTCGTCAACCTCCCCGTCGAGTCGCTGGACCGCGCGGTCGGTTTCTTCACGAAGCTGGGCTACACGTTCAACCCCCAGTTCACCGACGCCAACGCCACCTGCATGATCATCAGCGAGGACATCTACGCGATGCTGCTGGTGAAGCCGTTCTTCAAGGGCTTCATCAAGAAGGAGATCGCGGACACGAAGACCTCCACCGCGGCCATCATCGCCCTGACGGCGGAGAGCCGTGCCGCGGTCGACTCGCTGGTGGAGAAGGCGCTGGCGGCGGGCGCGAAGGAGACCAAGGAGAAAATGGACCAGGGCTTCATGTACCAGCGCAGCTTCGAGGACCTGGACGGCCACCAGTGGGAGTCCTTCTGGATGGACCCCGCCGCCTTGAAGTAGTCGTTCAGAGCGTGCGCTTCATGCCCTCGTGGCTCGCCACGAATCCCAGCCGCGCATAGAAGCGCTGGGCTTCGTGGCGCCGCTTGTCGGTGGTGAGCTGAATCAGGGTGCAGCCCCGGGCCCGAGCGCGCTCCATCGCCTCATTCATCAGCGCTTCCCCAATGCGCTGCCCACGCAGGTCCGAGCGCACGCGCACCTCTTCCACCAGTGCCCGCCGGATCCCGCCGCGGCCCAGGCCCGGGATGTACGTGAGCTGGAGCGTGGCGATGACCTGCCCGTCCTGCTCGCCCACGACGATCTCGTTGTTCGCGTCGGCGGTGATTTCCTTGAACGCGGCATCGACTGCGGGAGTGACCTCCTCGGCGTAACCGGTGCGCGAGCGCGCGATGTCGTCATTCGCGAGCAACTGGATGATGGTGGGCAGGTCCGAGGCGCGGGCGTTGCGGAAGGTGGTGGTGGGCATGTCCGGACATCCTAGAGGGGAGCGAACCCGATTGGGCTGTCCAAGCCACTGGTTCGGAGAACTCTCCCCCGCGCATGTGGCCGGCGACTCCGCCAGAGGGTCCTCTCTACACAAGCGGCAACCCGTGGCGCTCTGGGCCGGGAGCGCTCGTGCCGCTGAAAGAGAGCCCTCGAAGTGAACCGCTTTCTCCTGCTGGTGCTGTGCACCCTCCCGCTGATTGGCTGCGGGGATCCGGTGTCCATTTCGGCCCCCGTTGGCATCAACCTCAAGGCCAAGTCCTCGGACACCGCCAACGGCACCGTTACCTCGCAGAAGAGTATCGAGAGCGAGTCCGGCAACCCCTTCAAGGTCTTTGTGGATGATGCTCGCCGGGAACTGGATGGCCAGTCGCCCTCGCGCGTTGAGTTGAAGAGCCTCACCCTGACGCTGGGTGCCGGAAGCGTAGGCGTGGCCTCGCTCTCCGAGGTGTTCAACGGCCGGGTGGAGGTGCTCTTCCTCATGAATGAGTCCAACAACACCTATGCCGCTGGCCACCTTGCGGAGCCGAGCGGAAGCGGCCCTGTGGCGATGGAGGTGGATTTCGACTCCGAAGCGCTTCCGGATGCCGACTACCCCCGCTTCCTCGATGGCAAGTTCAACGTGGTGCTGCGCGGCTCCGCGGCCCCCACGTTCATGAGCAAGGGAGCCGACGTCGATTTCCAGACGACCTTCTCCTTCACCGCCTTCGAGTAGCTCGGCCGTTTCACCGCGCGTGCGTGAAGGAACCGACGACAGGTCAGCAGAAGATTCGCGCCGCTACTTGTTATCTTGCGCGCCCATGAATGAGCCCACGGCCGTGACGGATCCTCGCATCGGCTCGGTGTTGCAGGAGCGCTACCGCATCATCGAGCGGCTCGCCGCCGGTGGCATGGGCATGGTGTACCGGGGCGAACGGCTGGAGGTGGGCAAGTCCGTCGCCATCAAGTTCCTGCACGCGTGGGCGGCGCGCGATGACGACTTCCGCAAGCGCTTCCAGGTGGAGGCGCGCGCGATGAGCCGCCTCACCCATCCGTGCTGCGTGTCGGTCATCGACTTCGGCGTGGATCAGGAGTCGCCGTACATGGTGATGGACTTCGTCACCGGCGAGACGCTTCGGGCGCTGCTGCGCGACGGCCCACTGCAGCCGGCCCGGGCCCTGAGCGCCGTGCGGCAGGTGCTCGCGGGTCTGGCCCATGCGCACGACCAGGGCATCATCCACCGCGACATCAAGCCCGAGAACATCATCGTCACCCACGCCGTCGGACTCGGGGAGCAGGTGCGCATCCTCGACTTCGGGCTCGCCAAGCTGCGCGACGAGGTGACGGGCATCACATCGGGGATGATGCTCGGGACTCCGTCCTACATGGCCCCAGAGCAGATCCACGGCGAGCCGGTGGGTCCGCCCACGGACCTGTACGCCACCGGCGTGCTGCTCTACGAGCTTCTCACCGGGAAGAAACCCTTCAACGCCACCAGCAACGCGGAGCTGCTGCGCATGCAGCGCGAGGTGACTCCGCCCCGGTTGCGCGACGCCGCACCTGACGCGGGCTTCTCCGCGGAGCTCGAAGCGACGCTGGCGAAAGCGATGGAGAAGGCCCCGGGGGCTCGCTTCCAGTCCGCCACGGAGTTCCTGGCCGCGCTCGAAGGGGCCGGGGCCGGTCCGGCGGTGCGTTCCGTGGCTCCCGTGGCAGGCGATGCCTCGGGGGAGCCGCGCTCCTCCGCGCCCACGCCGTCACGTCCCAGGGAGGAAGTGCTCGCGACCCGGAACGGCCGGGCGCAGCCCCGCGCGACGCCGGTGGACCTTCAGGCCGAAGCCCGCGCTCCGGAGCCCCTGCCGGTGGCTCCTGCGGAGTCCGAGGCCACGATCCGGTCTGGCCCCACGACGCCCCCGCCCGCCCGGAGCCGCTCGCGCCGGGTGGTGGGAGGCGCGGTCGTGCTCTCCCTGGCCGCGGTGGGCCTTGGCGGATGGGCGTTGGCCTCGAGGTCCGCGGGCCCGGCGCCTGTGTCCCCTGAAAGCCCGTCGCCCAAGCCCCCCGCGAGTGAGAAAGCACCAGCGGAGGCTCCGACGGGCGCCACGGCCTGGCAGCCCGTCGTGGAGCAGCTCCCGGGCATCGACGAGGTCCACCGGCTGATCAAGGCGCAGCGACGGGACGCGGCCCTGGCGGCGTTGAAGAAGCTGGCGGCGAAGTACCCGACAAGCGCCTATGTCCGCTACCTGGAGGGGAACGTCGACTTCGACAACCTCCGCTGGGTGGATGGCGTGGCGGCCTACCGGGCGGCGCTGCGCAATGACGCCGCGTACCGCAACGCGCCGGTCGTCATCCAGAACGCGATCGGATGCCTCGTCAGTGACCGGTTCCACGGCACCTGCCAGGACTTCCTCCGCAAGGACCTGGGCGAGGCCGCGGTGCCCTCACTGGAGGAGGCGGCCCGAGAGCACCCCATGGCCAGCGTCCGGACCCGAGCTGCGGCCCTGCTCCGCCAGCGTGACCGCGAGGCCACGGAGGGTTCACGCTGAGCCCCCGGACGGAGCAGCTTCGAGCCCTCGGAACCACTGCGGCGCATGCCGCCTCTGCTGCTTCTTGCTCTCCGACATCGAACACCCTTCCATCACATTGGGGGTGTCCACGGAAGCGGGCGACGCTCAGCGTCATTTCATCCACTGTAGCCGCAGGCGATGGCGGCAGTGGGGCCGCAGCCACCGCACCCGCACGGATGCGCTAGAAGCTCGTGAAATCAATCTGCAGGACGGGTGTGGCCGCTTCGATGTCGCGCCGGAACCGCCCCCACCGGTCGAGCGTGCTCTCGTCAAGCACGGCCGGGTCGCGATACTGGTGGAACAGCGCGTAATTCATCGAGCGCTGGAGCGCGAGCAGGTCCGGCACGGCCGCGAGCCACTCGCGCTCCATCCGTCGGAGTTCCCGATACCCTTCGAGGAACGGCCCCAGGAACGCAGTGGCCGCTTCGTCGCGCGCCTCTCGAGCCTCGCCTCGCGCGATGTAGAAGAGGAGTACCGCGATGTCCTTGACGAACCACGCGTACTCGCAGTTGTCGAAGTCGAACGCGGTGATCTTCCCTTCGGCGAAGCAGAAGTTGTGCATGTGGAGATCGGCGTGGATCAGCCCGTAGCTCTCCGGTGTTCGCGGTAGCTGGTTCAATCGCGCGATGATCGCCGCGGTGCGCTCGCGAACGAGCTTCTCCTCGGGAGGCGCGAACCGGTCGATGTCGACCACGTCGTACTCATGCCATTCCTGGCGCTTGAGCCTGGGGCTCGAAGGCGCGTAGGTCTGGGCGCGGTTGTGGAGCCGCGCGAACAGCCGGCCCAGGTCGCGGAACAGGGGGGGCTTCCAGTAGCGCTCCTTGAGCGGAGGCGCGTCGTCGAAGACGATGCCCGGCGCGCGCTCGAACGCGGTGGCGACGAAGTAGCTGCCGGGCTCACGGTCTTCGATCCGCTCCACGAACTGCCCCGAATCGGAGAGGACCGGCGAGGCGATGGGAATGCGCGCGGCGGCCAGATAGCGAACGAACTCGACCTCACCCAGCGTGTAGTCGATCGTTCGCCGCGTACTGTGCGAGATGCGCAAGATCAGGCCCTCGCCGTCGTCGTTCTCCGCCTCGTAGACGAAGTTCTCGAAGGCCACGAGCTCGGTGAGCTGCTCGGGCGACAGGCCATACCGGCGCGCAGCCTCATCGCGAATCGGTTCGTGGAAGCGGCGGACGAGCTCTGGATGCATCGAATCCTCTAGTCCTTCAACGTGAGGCTGCTCTCACCGTAGCCCAGCACGGTCGAGGCAGAGTCGCTGGTGACCAAGACGCCCAGGCCGCGCGCGAGGGTCTCCGCCAACGGGGGGCCATTGCGCGGCCGCGTGAACACAGCCAGGTCCGTGCCGGTCAGGGGGTGATCCGGGCGCCGGAGCCGCTGGTTCAGCATCGCTTGCTCGCGCTCGACGACGCGCAGGCACCGGCGCTCGAGGGCGAACGCGCTGGCAGCGACGCCAGCGAGCTCACCGCGGAGGGGCTCCGCCACGACCTTGTCTCCCGGCAGCCCATGCGCGAAGAGCTCGGCCAGTCGCCGCTGGCTCGTGGCCTGCTCGGCGGGCTCCAGCTTCGCCAGCGCGTCCAGCGAGGTGCCCTGTGGCGTGCCGGGGAACGCCTCGCCGATGCGCGCGAACAACCAGCGGCTGAGCTTGATCTCGCGCTGGTATGTCTCGGCGAGTGGGAAATCGTCCCGGAGCAACGGGTAATGCGCGACATCGATGGGCGCCTCCACGCACTCTTGCAGCGCGGTGCGCGGGAGGTGTCCGGCGAACGCCGCCCGGAGCCGTTCGTGGAGCAGCCCCTGGGTCGCGCCGAGGAAGCGGACCACCGATTCGACGCGCTGCCCGAGCAGGCCGTAATCGATCGCGGCGTCGAGATCGCCGAGGCGCGCTGCGATGTCGGGCTGGGCCTCGATGGGTGCCGGGGCCGAGCCGGTCAACACCTGCAGATACTCGTTGATCAGCGCCGGCGGCCCGGCGCACACGCCGTGCGGACCATGGAAGACCGCGTGACGCTCGGCATAGTCCACGATCGTTTGCGCGGTGACGGGCTGCTCGGGGGCTTCGCGCACCAGGTCGTTGGTGACCAGGCGAACTCCGTCGATCAGCCGGAACATGGCCGCGAGCCCGCTGTCGAGTTCTCCGTTCGGCACCGGATGGGTGCCCCGCACCAGCACGTACCCGACCGACGCGAGTGTGCAGACGACCATCATGTGGAGCTCGCCCGCTGTGAGCACGCCCGGGGTCCGGGGTGGCATGCGCGCGAGGAAGGCCTTGCGGAACTGCTCGGTCAGCGAGAGCAGGTCC
The DNA here is from genome assembly GCF_003986945.1 of Corallococcus sp. AB018. NCBI lineage: Bacteria > Pseudomonadati > Myxococcota > Myxococcia > Myxococcales > Myxococcaceae > Corallococcus > Corallococcus sp. AB018. The sequence goes on from NZ_RAWR01000082.1 coordinate 10,826, forward strand.
GGCCACTGACGCGCCATGGCCTTCATCGCGGTCACGTTCATCGGGAGTTCGTTCTGGTACCGGCTCCCGGCGTATTGGCACTGCTTGCGCACGGTGGGGAGATCGAGGAACAAGGTGCGCGGTGCGACGTTGTTCTCGCCCACTTGCCGGCCGTCACCGTCGAGCGCCGGATGCGCCACGCGGTAGACCGGCACGACCACCTCGAGGTTCGAGAGCTCGAACGCCCGTCCGAACGCCTGTTCGGTCAGAAAGGGGCAACGATTGTCGCGGGCGCTGAACGTGAGCGGCTCACGCCCGGCTGGCACCTCACCCAACCGCTCAGGGAAGGACACCGCGGTGCGGCCCGTGGGCGCATCCGAGACCCGCCTCAACACCCGCTGTTCGATCAATGCTTCGAGCAGGTCCCGGATCTTGTCCCAGGAATGGGGCGCGCCGTCCGACCACGCCATGGCGTCGGAGGCTTGAAATTGCTCGACCTGGAGCAGCTTCTCGCCCAGGGGCGCGATGTCCGGCTCGTCGAAGATGAGCTCCACCTCGCCATAGAAGAGGTGCAGGACCTGCTGGCCATTCCCTGCGTCGAGCCGGTCGTGCGTGAGCCGCTTTCGATTGGGAATGTAGAGCATCTCATCCGCTTGCAGCTGTGCCATGGCTTCTCACTCCCGCTCCAGTGTGACGTCGCGCGACCAGGTGCCGCCGAGCGAGCGATAGACCTCGACGCGATGGTTGAGCAGCAGCCGTTGCGCTTGCAGACTTGCGCGCTCGAGCCCGACCAGATTCGTCAGGGCGGAGAGCACCGTCAGATAGTCCGATTGCCCCTGCTCGAAGATCCGCCTCGCCTCGTCCAGGAGCTGCCGCCCGAGCTGGACCTGCGCGCGCAGGCTGCGCAGGCTCGTCGCCTCGTTCTCCTCCTGGACCACGGCATCCTGCACCCGTCCGATCGCGGTGTGCAGCGCGAGCTGGTATTGGACGTGGCGACGCTGGAGCTGGATCGGCAGTCGCAAGTACTCGGTGACTCGCCTTCCATCGAACAGGGCCCAGGTCAGGCCCACCCCGACGACGGACTCGCCCAGGACCGGCTCCTTGAGGCCGTACTTCGAAGCGCCCACGTTGCCCACCAGTTGGATCGTCGGAAGCCAGCTCGCCAGGTTCGCGTTGATGCGGTGCTCGACCTCGGCGACGCGCAGCTCCGCGAGCCGCATCTCGGGCGTGTTCGCGTTCAGGTCGCCCGGCGTTCCGAGTTTCGGAGGGGGCGGGAGATCGGGAAGCTGTCGATCGAGTGGAATGACGTCGTCGGCGGGGCTGGGTACCCGGCCCAGCAGCGCCTTCAGCTCCGAATTCAAGAGCGCGTTCCGGGTGGCGATCAGCGGCACCTGCGATTCGAGGTTCAACAGCAGCTGCTCCTGCTGCAGCACCACGAGCCGGGGCGTGAGGTGCTGCTCGAACCGCGCTCGAATCAGCTGGAGCAGCTCCTTGTTGTAGTCGATCTGCCGCAGCGTGAGGTCCCGGAGCGCGCGGGCCTCGAGGATGTCGAACCAGATCTGGGTGATCCGCACCGCGAGGTCCTGGACGCGGCCCTCGGTGAGCTGCCGCTGCTGCTCGGCGAAGTTCAATCCCGCGCGCCGCTGCGCATCGAGGGCGCCAAACAGGTCGACCTGGTAGGCCACGCCGACACCGACGGTGGCGACGCTGTACTCGGTCCGGGTTGGCGGCGCGGGCGGAACGTTGGCGACGACATGACTCAGCCCCGCCGGGTTCAGGATGCCGACCTGGAGCGGGTACCACCAACCTTGCGGCACGGCGGGGTCGAGCTGGTTCTCGTAGATCAGCTCCCGCGCGTCGCGCAGGGCCAGGTTGTCGCCGAAGCACTCCTGGATGGCCGTGTCGAGAGCCGGATCGGCGAACGCCGTCCACCAGACTGAGTCCTGGGTGACGCGCTCGGCTGGCTGCGCGGGCACGCCCTCCTCCGACGGCCGCGGGCTTGGAACCCCGCCCTCGGGGGCGCTGGACGGTTGGGGCGGCTCGGGGCGCGGATCGACGGCGGTCGAGTAGCTGCTCGGCGCCAGAGGCGGTTCGACGACGACGGGACGGATCAGCTCGCAACCGGAGCAGAGCGTCGCGAGGAGGGCGAGCGTGAATCGAAGTCTCATGGGTGGCTGACGACCACGAGGGCTTTCGCGTGGTTGAGGACGCAGCGCTGCGCGACCCGCATGGTCTCGGGATCGAGGGAGGCGAAGCTCTCATCGAGGATGACCAGCTCGACCCCCTGCAGCAGCGTGCGCGCGATGTAGAGCCGGCTCTTCTCGCCGTGCGAGAGTTGCCAGCCGGTCTCGCCGATCATCTCCTCGAGGCCGGCGGGCATCTTGGCGATCAGCTCGTCCAGCCCGAGCTCCTTGCACAGCGCGGCGGCCTTGGTCCGCAGCTCGGGCGAGGTCGGCCACTCGCGCCCGAGCAGGAGATTGTACGCGAAGCTGCCGGACAGGACGTGGTTCTCGTGGAACTGCGGCGCGGCGGTGATGCGCTTGCGCCAGCCCGAGGAGCCGAACGTCGCGCGGTCCAACGCGTGCAGCAGCATCACACCGCCCTGCGGCGTCCTCAGGCCCGTCAACAGCGACACCAGCGTCGACTTGCCACCGCCCGATGGGCCCTCCAGCAGGATGCGGTCGCCCTGCGCGATCTGGAACGAGCAGTTCTCGAGCACCGGCCGGGTGCGCGCGTCGTGCCGGAAGGTCACGCCCCGCGCCTCGATGAGGGTTCCACCGGCGGCGTCGGTGGGCTTGCCTCCCTCCATTTCGAGAGGGACTTTCGATTCGAGCTCGGGGCGGCCCACCGCGAGCAACAAGTCGCGGATCTGCTCGAACGACACCGCCGCCTGGGAGACCTGCTGGAAGTAGACGGCGACCTCGTCGAAGGCTCGCAGCGCGAGCAAGATGCCGCCCACGGACACCGCCAGCGCGCTCGGATTGGCCGTACCGCTGCTGAACGCCGGCAGCAAGGTCAGCAGGGCGAGCACCAACCAGCCGTCGCGCAGGAGCGCGGTCAGCTGCATGGTCCGGCGATCCATGACCTTCGAGATCTCTGAGTAGGAGCTCAAGCGAACGTCTTCGCCATCATGCCAGCGCTCGAGTGGAAGCTGCGCCAGCCGCGTTCGATGGCCGAGCATGCGCTCGAGCAGGTCGTGGGTGATCTCGACGCGCGCGCTCGACCACGCCCGCTGGACGCCGTAGTGGCGGCGCGCGAGGACGAACGCGACCACGACCCACAGGACGAGCACCATCGCCTGGGGCCACCCTCCCGCCCCGAGCACGAGGATGACGCCCGCCAGGATCAAGTCGACGAGTGACAACACCGCGAGCAGGGCACCGCCGACCGCGAGCTGCTCGACGACCTCGGCCTCGGCGACGCGGCCGAAATGGCGGCCGATGCCGTCGAGCCGCACCTCGTCGGGGGTCAGCTTGAGGGTTCCCGCGAGGAGCTGCTGCTTCAGCAGCGTTCCGAGCCGGATCGAGAACACGCCCTGCCACCACACCTCGAGCATGCGCAGCGGAATCGCGCACGCGATCACGGCGATCCACCCCAGGAACCAGCCGGTCTCGAGGTGGGCCTGGAGCGCGGCGCGACCGAGCAACCAGAACGAGCCAGCCAGCACCAGCGAGAGGAGCGTGTGGCTCACGAGGATGCCGGCGGCGAGCGACGGGATGTCGCCGAGCAGCGTCCGCCGGCTCGCGGTGCGCCTGGGGCGCATGATCCAGCCGGTGCGCAGCTGCGCCTGGCCAAGCCGCTGCAGCAGCATCCGTGAGCGGGCGTGCTCGCGCGCACGGGGCGACATCTCCACGCCGCCGAGCAGCTGGTCCACCTCGGAGACGGTGGCTTCCTGCTCTTCGCGCAGGAGCGCGAGCGCGCTCTTCGTCTGGACCGAAACCGCCGTGGCGTCGCGCGCGAGCAGGCGCAGCTTCCCGCGCCGCGTCCCCAGCAGCACCAGATAGGACGGGACGCCGTCTCGCCGGACCTGGAGGATGCAGGGCGCGGCGCGTTCGAGGACGTCGGGCAGCTCGTGGTAGAGCGGCGTGATCGGCTCGAGCTCCACGCCGAGTCGATCTCCGAGCGCGAACATCCAGACCCGGCTCGGCTCGACGGCCGCCGCGGGCGGAGCGATCTCGCCCGCGGCCCTGCCATAGCCTTGCCTCTGCGCCAGCTGCTCCAGCGCGTCGGGCAGTCGCTCGACCGGCCACAACAGGTCGGAGTGCGAGCGCGTCATCCCGCCAGCTCCAACTTGCCTGCGACGGGCTCCGCGACCGGCGTCTCCACCGGCTTCGGCGCCGGCCTCTCCACCAGCTGGCCGTGCGAAAGCCACCAATGGCGCCAGCTCCCTCCGCCCCAGAGCAGCGTGCGATTCTCCTGGTCGGCGCGAAGGAGCACGGCGTACCGCGACTCCTTGTTCGCGAGCAGCTCCTTCGGCGGCCCGTTCTCGAGGATCCGACCGTTCTCGATCACGAGCACGCGATCGAACTCCTGGGTGTGCTCGACGTCGTGGGTGACACAGAGGAGCGTGATGTCCGCCCAGAGCCGCCGGGACTCGGCGAGGAGCCGCGCGCGCCGGTCGCGATCGAGACCGCGAAAGGGCTCGTCGAGGATGGCCAGGCGCACGCCGGAGCGAAGCATCGCGCGCGCCAGGCGCACGCGCTGACCCTGGCCGCCCGAGACCAGCCCTCCGCCTTCGCCCAACGACGTCTGCAGCCCGTCTGGAAGCGCCTCGAGGATGTCGAGCATCTCGGCGCCCTTGAGCGCCCCCGACAGTGACCAGCCGTGCGCGCCGTCGTTGCCATACCGGAGGTTGTCGATGAGGCTCTGGTTCCAGAGACTGATCGCCGGATCCACCCAGGCCGTGGTGCGCCGCAGCCGCTCGACAGCGGCCTGATCGAGCACCTGCCCGTCGATCTTGATCTCGCCGCGCGCCGGCCGGAGCCAGCCGAGCAAAAGGCCGACCAGCGTCGACTTGCCTGCTCCAGAGACACCGACCACGGCCACGTGCTCGCCGGGGGCGATGTTCAAGGAAACCTTGTCGAGGATGGTGTGACCGCCGCCTTTCACGCGGACCTTCTCCATCACGATCGAAACGCCGCTCGCGGCGTCCGCGGGCGCGACAGGCTCCTGCGCTGGCGCCTCGGGCCGGGCCGGCGGATCCTTGATATCGCCGATGACGTCGAGGAGCCGGCGAACCCGGTTCATCGCATTCGGGAACGCGCGGCTCAGCATCATCAGCCGCTGGCCGAGGATGGGGAAGCGCAGCGCCCAATAGACGACCAACAACACCAGCGAAGCCCGATCGGTGCCCTCGAGGTACGAATAGACGAGCAGCATGACGAGGCCGTAGCTCACCAGCATCAGCCCGCCTTCGAACCCGACCGACAGCGTCTGGAGCCAATAGCGCGCCTTGCTCCAGCTGACGAGCAAGGTCTCCTGCGCGCGGCGCAGCGACCGCTCGGCGCCGTGGATCCGGATCGGCGTGAGCCCGACGAGCGCGTTCAGGGTGAATCCGCTGAGCGCGCCTGAGTGCATCTGCACGCGCAGGTCGGGCTCGAAGAGCAGCTTCTGCGCGACCAGGGGCACGAGCAGCGTGACCGCCGCGAGCGCGAGCACGATGTGCCATGCGTGCGGTGCGGCCCAGATGAGCGCGGCAGTGATGCTCGCGACTTCGAGCGACAGGACCAAGGCCTGCGAGAGCAGGAGCGGCAGCGACCGCATCGCCTGGATGTTGTGCGTGCGAGACGCCATGTCGGAGGCGAGCCGGCTCTGGAAATAGCGGTCCTCCATCTCGGGGAGCTTCTCGAAATACGCCTTCCGCAGCCGCACCTCGAGCCGGCGGCCGATGCCGAGCAATCCCAATGAAATGGGGATTTGGATGAGCATGAAGCAGAGCGCGACGCCCGCGAGAACGGCCATGCCCGTCGCACGCTGCGCGAACGTGCCGAGGTCGCGCCCCAGGTCGAGCACGCCACGGAGCATCAGCGCTTGCAGGATCCGCCCGAAGGTGGCGAACACCAGTCCCACCGCAATCAGGCCCGGAACGACCCACGAATCTTCGCCTCGCAGGCGGAGCAGCGTTCGCGCCGGGCTCACCTGCCTGGCGACGAGCTCCGTCGCCAGGTCGCTCGCGAGCACGGCTCTCGGCGCGTCTTCGCCCGCGCTCGAAGCCTCGCGCCAACCGCGAACCCGCATCAGCACCGCGCCGGCCATCGACAACTCGCCCTCCACCTCGGGGTTGGGGCGAACGGACCAATAGGCAGCGGGAATGGGCACTTCGCCGGAATCGTCCTTCGCCATCATGGATTGCAGCAGACCCGCCGCCGTCCGGCCTCGCCGGACGGCGCCCGCGCGGATCATCGCTTCGGACGCCCGGCACGCGGCGTCGAGCCTGGCGATCGACAGATGCCCGGGGTCCTCGAGTGCCCGGGCAACCAGCGCCCGCGCCTCGGTCTCACCCAGCTCCAGCAGGCGGCGCTCGAACGTCGCGACCGCCTCCTCGGACCCAGCCCATTCGCGCCAGCCGGTCGCCGGGACGGACGTGGTGTGCTGGTACAGGTGGCTCAGCAGCGTCGAAATCCGGGTCCAGTGACGGCCCGCCGCCGGGTCCATGACCTGGATGAACGGGCCGACGCGATTCCACAGCACCACGAAGTGCGGCCGTCCTCCCGCGCTGAGCGTGACGATGATGGCGGGAAGCGCCTTGGCTTCGGGGACCACCACGTGATCGAGCGGAAGCATCACCTGCTCGGAGTCGAGCCCGAGCTGGTTCGCGACTTCATCCAAGGTGACGATCGAGGTGCCATCGACGTCCGTCTGACACACTTCGCGAAGGACGCGATAGTTGAGCTCGGCGCCCATCCCCGCGAACAGGCTCTTGAGTGAAGCGGGGCCGCAATCCGTCGCCGAGATCTGGATCACCTCGGGAATGATCGAGCGCCGGCGCCTGGGAGGAGTCATGGTCAGCGTGCCTCGGCTTCGGGCCGAAACACGGTCGTGGGCCCTTCTTCAGGCTGCGGATTCCATTCGCCGACCGCCCGCATCAGCAGCGCGACAGGCGACGCCCGCGCGACCTCGACCTCCACCACCAGGGTCATGCCGTGGCGCAGCTGGATGCGAGGATCGTCCGGCGGTGCGAACTTGAGCTCGACGCGCACCGTACCGGGGATGGCCTCGGGCGTGGCGGTCTGGCCGGGCTCGGTCCCGACGGCCGTCACCCTGGCGGGGACCGTCCCGTAGATGGTCATCGGGTAGCCGTCGAGCTTGAGGCGCGCCGTTTGACCGGGCTGGATCAATCCGACGACCTCCTTCGGGAAACGGGCGCGCACCCGCACCTCGGCATCGCTCGCGACGATGGTGCCGACCCGCTGCCCGTCGGCGATGAACGCTCCCGCGCCGAGCTCCGCCACGTCGACCAGGTGGCCCGTGGCCGGCGCCCGATACAGCTTCCGCTCGATCTGGTACTCAAGGCGGTCGATGGTGCCCTGGAGGTCCCGGATCCGCCCCTCGGCGCCCAGCTCCTCGCGCTCGAGCGCCAGCAGCTGCGCGGCGAGGGCTTGACGGCGCACGTTCTGCTCGTGCCGCAGTCGGGTGAGCGCCAGGCCCTGCGCCGTCTGCGCGAAGCGGAGCGCGTCGACATCGGTCGTGCGCTCGAGCTTCTCCATCTCCGAGACCGAGCCCGTCGGGCTCTTGAGGGCCAGCTGCTCGCGTTCCACCGCGAGCCGGTGCCTGGGCGCGAGCTCCTGCTCCCTCCCCAGCGCCTCCTTGACCGCGACCTCGTCCACCCGTGCCGTCAAAGCCGCCTCTTCGCGCTTGTTGGTGATCTGCTGACGGATGATGGCGAGCTCCTTCTCGGTCGCGGAGAGCGTCGCCTTACTCCGCTCGAGTTCGAGGCGCTCGACCCGTGCGTCGAACTCGATGAGAAGGTCGCCTTCCTTGACCTCCTGGTCGAGTTTGAGCAGCGAGAGCACGACCCTGCCCGCGCTGGGCGGCTCGATGCGATGGACGGCGTTGTGTGGCTCGATCCGGGCCTGTGAGCTGGCCTTGACGAGCGGGACCTTGGCGAACAGCGACCAGGCGATGAGCCCGCCAGCGCACAACACCATCAGAGCGACGAACACGAGGCGCGTGTCCGACTCGTAGTTCAGGGAACGAAGGGTCCGCTCGAAGGGATATGCCATGGTCCGCGAACCAAAGTCGCCTTAATGGTCGCGCCGTGTCAACACCTCGGCCCCTGCTTTGTGATTCACGCCCCCATTGGATGAATACAGGCGCCACGATGCGACGCGGGACTTCGTCCGCATCGCCGCAATGCGTTGCACATTAATCCTTGGTTCGATTTGACATCCAGCTTTGAGTACACGTAGCGTTCAATTCGAAAGGAGGCACGACATGAAGATCAAGATCCACGTTCGCGGCGGCCCGAAGGCGCGTTAGTAGTGATGCGTTTTGACGCCAGCTGCCGAGGCTGGTCGTTCCTCGTTTCCGATTATCAGAGGGGGGTTGATGGGGATTTTCCATCAGCCCCTCTTCTCATTTCTGGCAACGTCTTGATTTGGGCCGTACCTCAACCCCAACCTTGCAAGTCGGGCAGGTTCGCTCGCCATTTGTCCCTGCTCCGCCGTGTGCCGCGCAAGAATTGATGAGCGAATCGGCCTGCTTGGAATGACTTAGCACCCTCCTCCGACCTGCTGAGTCAGCCACCCTCGGCTGGTCATCACGGTTTCAATGTTTCAATGGCAACAGCTCGCCTCCATCCAGGGGCTGCACGTCACCTTCACCGACGCCAACAAGGACGGCCTCGCCGACGCGCTGCACTACAGCCCAGGCAGCGGCTGTGACGGGCCGGGGTAATGGATCGCAGTCGGGTCACCCAAGCTGTTCGTAGCGGAGTCGGCCAAGCGGATCGCGACGGGGTCGGCCAAGCGGATCGCAGTCCGGAGCCGTTGGGGCAGCGGTCGCACGCCCGGCGTGGCGCGGGCCTCTACAGCACCTGCGAGGAGCACCTGCCCCAGCACCGCGCCGACCTGCGCCACCGCAGGAGGCACGCGCGGCGCAGCTGGGCGAGGAGGTGCTCACGTACGTGCGTGCCGTCTTCGACTCCGACGACGTGCTGTCGCAGCTGCGCGCGGTGCAGGCCATCGCCACGCACCTGGAAGGCTTCCCGCCCGAGCGCGCACGCGCGGCCGCCCGGCGAGCCCACTACTACGGCACGTACAGCTACGGAGGCCTCAAGAACCTCCTGCGCCAGGGGCTGGACCTGCACAGCCGCTGCCGCTGGCGCTCGCCTCCCCGGCGAGCTTCACCGCCAACGCGGCGCATGAGCGGTACGAAGCGCAGGCTGGCAAGGAGGGGGCCGGGGAGACCGAGCACCAGGAGCGCTCCCTGCAGAGGGGTTAGTCGACCTCTCCGCAAGCGGGCGGATGGGACCGGCGGGGATCATCCTCGAAGTACCGCTACAGCGATCCTTGAGCGGCTGAACAGTCAAGCCGGTGAGCCGGGCTCCACCGGTGCCGGGGCATCCACGTCGATGCCGTCCCGGCGCAGCGACTCCGCGCCCGCCGCCTCGGCCAGCGTGCCTGGCGGGTTGTCATACCAACCCGGGTCCTTGTAGCCGTCCAGTCGCGCACGGACCTTGAGCACGGTGAACATGCCGCCCATGGTGATGAAGTCGTGCTTGCCCTGGCGCCCCACCATGGGGATGGAATTGGGCGGGACAGGCATCCCCATCTCGCCCATCCCCGCCATGCCCGTCTGGCCCATCGTCATGTAGCCGGGCAGCAGCGCGCGCACCTTCGCGTCCAGCCCACCCGGTTTCACGCCAATCATGTTGGGGAAGGCCATGGCCCATCTGGTTCATCAGGTGGTGCGTCATATGGCAATGCAGGGCCCAGTCGCCGGGCGCGTCCGCCACGAACTCGATGGCGCGTGCGCTGCCCACGGGGACGAGCACCGTCGTCTCCGGCTGCCGCGCGGACTCTGGAACAGGCCCGCCGTCCGTCTCGGTGATGCGGAAGTGATAGCCATGCTGCCGTGCCAGTGCACGGTGGTGGGCGTGGGCAGCCGGTTGGTGACGTAGATGCGCACCCGGTCCCCCTCTACCGCCTCGATGGTGGGCCCATGGACCCGGCCGTTGTAACCCCAGCAGAAGGCCTTCAGCCCGGGCGCGAACTCATGCTCCACCTCCTCGGCCACCAGGTGGAAGACCTTCACGCCGTCCACCACCTTCCACGGCAGCTTGGAGCCATTGGGCACCACCACGGGCTGGTAGTCCCGGCCGGGCATCCCGGGGCGCGGCCCGCGAGTCCCCTGGGCTTCCGGCCGGGCGCGAGCCTCGGAGCCGCTCAGCAGCATCGCGCCACCCGTGAGGGTAGCGCCCGCTGTCGCCAGCATGCTTCGCCGGGTCAGGGTTCCCATTCCTCCCGCCTCAGGAAGGCTTCCAGGGGGTGCCCTGCGCTCCGAGGTTCCGGGGACGTCCTCCTCGCGAACCGGAGCGTGCGCGGACTCAGTCGTTCGGGTGCTCATGGGGGACCTCGTGGCCATGCTGTGATGGCAGCCAGGAAGAGGACCCGTGTCGATGTCCCGCGGTCCATGAGGTTCACCACCTCACGGCCCCGAGGAATGATGCCGCCTCACGCGGCGAGCCACCGCCTCCCCCCACGTCCCACTCTGGCCTGGCCAGGCCGGCCTCCAGCTCCGGCAGCAGCTTTTCCTTGGGGAAGTTCGAGCCTGGGAGGAACTGCCATGAGGAAGCTTGGATACGGTCTGCTCATCACCACGGGACTGCTCTTTGGACCGCTCGCCGGAGCCCAAGGCACTGGGCAGGCACCCAACCCGGAGCGACAGACGAACGCGCCCGCGCAGCAGCAATCTGGCTGTCCCTGCGGAATGATGGGCGGCGGGATGATGGGCCATGGCATGGGCGGAGCGGGAATGCACTGCCCCATGCACGGAATGGCGGACGTGAAGGTGGAGCAGACGCGGACCGGGGCCCTTCTGCGGCTCACCGCGAAGAACCCCGGCCAGGTCGAGGAGGTCCAGCGCATGGCGGAAGGGATGCAGCGCTGCATGAGCGGAAGCGGCACCCCACAGCAGGGGCACCCGTCCCCGTCAGAGTCCCGTTAAAGGGAGAACCTCACGCCCACCCGTTCATGCAGCAGATGAACGCTCGTGCCGAGCACCCGCACGTAGGTATAGGCAGCGGCCACATTGAGCGAGAACCATCGGTTGGGGTGCCACTCCACCCCGGCCCAGACCTCCGGGAAAGCGCCCAGGCGCGACTCGAAGTTGGGATCCGACTCCCCGTCATCGTCATCGAAGTCGAGGTCGAGCGATTGCACGGTGGTGACGAGAGGGAGCCCCAGAAACTCCCTGCCCGCTCCCGCGGCTCCGAGCTTCAGCCCGGCACCGAGGTACGGAACCCATCGCTGGTCCGCATCGCCGCGCCAGCGGTAGAGCAGCCCCGGGGTGACGCCCAGCTCGGAGAAGGTGGAATCCCCGGAGCCGCCGACCCCCACCTCCAGCGGCAGACGGAACGCCCACCGGGAACCGAGATCCACCTGGAACGCGGCCTGGAGGCTGACGCCTACCGCGACCCGGCCGCCCGAGAACGCCTGAACGGGCCCCAGTGAGAGGGGCTCCAGGTTGACTCCCGCACCGAAATAGCCTGAGCGCGGCACGTCACCCGCGGGCGCGGTCGATGCGAGGACGACGACAAGAAGAGGTACGAGCGTCACTTCATCTCCAGAGGGTCAGAAAGAAGTCTCGGGCCAGCCGAGGGGGGACGGAGCCACCACCCCGACTCTACCGGGTCACCGCGTCAACCGTTGCATTCCGCTCTCACGGAAGGGACTCGCGGGCAGTGACCCGTCAGGGGGACAGGGAGTAGATCCAGGCGCTGTCCAGATGAGATTCTATTTCCGTTGCGCCTCGCTGTTCGTGATGGGACTGGCCCTGTGTGAGTTCGGCTGCGCGGTCTGCCCCCTGGGGGTGGCCCCCTCCCCGCGGAATCCGATCGCGGGGGCTTCGAGCATCATGCGCTGGAGCAAGCCCCAGCGGCTCTCCGCCGGGCCGTCGCTTTCGTGGGAGCACACGCGCGTGGCGGCGGGCCCCTCCGGGAGCGCCTTCGCCGTCTTCGCGCATGTCACGACCCAGAACGCGCCCCACGACTACACGGCGATCTACGCCAGCCGTTATGACGCCACGTCCGACACATGGACGCCCGAGCAGCCGCTCCAATCCCAACCCGGCAACCTTCTGCGGAGCAGTCTGGCCGCGGATGAGCAGGGAAATGCGCTCGCTGTCTGGCTTCAGCAGACCCCGGCTGGCAACACCTTCTTCGCAAGCCACTTTTCGGCGGCGACAGGCCAATGGAGCCTCGCGCTACAGCTCACGTTCCCCGTTGACGACACACCCACCATGCGCCTGGCCATGTCCCCCACGGGCGATGCGGTCTTCGTCTGGACAACCCTCTGCAAAACGCTGTGCAAGCCCGCCGAGCACCGGGTGATGGCCATGCGCTATGGGGTGGCCAGCAACCGGTGGGTCCAGCCGCCGGTGCCCCTCAATTCGGCGCGTGACACCCCGTCTCTCTGGCCCGCCGCCGCCCTCGACGCGAACGCTAACGCGCTCGTGCAGTGGCAGCAGGCGGACACCCGCGGGACCCAGGCCATTCATGGCAGCACGTACAACGCCGACACGTTCCAGTGGTGTGGCGATGCCATCCTGAGCCGGACGAACTACGGCGCGGCCACGACGCCCGCCATCGCCATGGACGCGGCGGGCAACGCGCTCGCCGTCTGGCCACAGCACTTCTCGACGCTGAGCGGCGAACTGATGCAGGGAATCGACGCACGCCGCTACGACCGCAAGAGCAACGCATGGCAGCCCGCCGAGCGCATCGATTCGCACATCTCCGACTACGGAGGCATGTTCAACCCGTCCATCGTCGTCGCGACGAACACGGGCGACGCACTGGCCGGCTGGCTGTACATCCCCCACCCTCCGCCCCTCACCGGGGCCGCCGAGGGGCGCGTGTACATCGCGGCGAACGAGGCCTGGGACATCCGTCCGCGCTTCGACCGCAGCGTCGACCCGAACAACCCTCGGCTCGGAGGCACCGTGACTGGCGGATATCCGGTGCTCGCCTCCGACCCGGCCGGTGATCAGGTCGCTCTCTGGGCACAGTCCGACCACACAGCCTGGGCGAGCTACCAATATGCCCCTGGCAACTTCCGCCCGCCGGAACCCCTGCGGTCCGCGCCGGGAGCTGTCGTGGGCGCCATCACGGGAGCCATGGAGCTGAATGGACATGCAACGGCGGTGTGGATTGAGACCGCCGCGGATGGCGACAACCTCTGGGTCGCGCGCTACCAGTAGCGGTGACTCGTTCGAGGGGCCTCAGATGGCATGGTGACCATCAACGGTGGCGACAACGCGTTCGCCACCAAGTTCGAGGAGCGCTTCCCCACCGAGCAGGTCTGGCAGAACGAGTACGACGCCTCTATGGCCCTGCGCGACGACGACATTTGAGCCGCCGGGCCAGGGCCTGCCGCCCCTCGGCCGGGCAGGCGCCGGCGCCAGGGCTGGGAGGGAGACCTCGTGCTGTCAGGACGTCCCTCCTCCCCCGTCCGAAGTTCTTGCGGTCACGGCCCTGGCCCGGTATACGGGCGGGGCTTCACGGCCAGGTAGCTCACCTGGTTAGAGCGGCGGTCTCATAATCCGCAGGTAGTCAGTTCAAGTCTGACCCTGGCCATCAAGCAGCCCCGGAGTCACTTTCCCAAGTGATTTCGGGGCTTTTTTCATGCCCCGTGCCCGCCCGTCCCCCTTCCGGGGGATTGCCAGGGCCCCTCCCAGCACGGTCCGATTCCCCCTGTCCCGACGCGCAGCACCCACGCTCCGGGGGGAGTCCGCACGATGCTGGACGAGGAAATCCACTCGAAGGCCCGGGCCGCGGCCGTCCGCTGGGCGCGCTGGCGGCTGGGCCCCCTTGGTTTCGCGGACCTCATCACCCGGGTCGACGCGTCCGTGCTCCGCTACGGGCGGCTCGTCACCCGGTACGCCGTCCGCACCGGCACCTGGACGGCGGAGGCCTATGCGGGCGGCACGAACACGGCCCGGAGCTCCCGCTCCACGCCCCCAGTCTCACTCGACACACTGGACCTGTGGAGCGCGTCTCCGGAGGCATTGGCCGAAAAGTCATCCCACCTTGCCGTGTGCGGGGACTGCCAGGGCGCCGGAGCGGTGACGTGCCCCACGTGCAGTGGCTCCCTTCGCGCGAGCTGCTCCGGCTGCGGCGGATCCGGCCGGCGGATGAGCCGGGCGCGCAAGAGCTACCGGATGGTGAACTGCACGGAGTGCCGGGGAAAGGGCACGAAGAAGTGCGTCCGCTGCACGAAGGGCATGGTGGGCTGCCACACCTGCCGGGGCTCGGGGACGCTCCGCCGGTGGCTGAAGGTCTCGACCGTCGAACGCACCCAGGTGCGCGCGTGGCCGGATGCGAAGGCCGTCTCCGCGCACAAGGGCCTGTTGGAGGATTCGAAGCGAGCACTCCAATGGCCGGGAGCGCGTGCCCTGGATTCCGTGGACCACGCAGGTCCCCTGCCCGGCTCCGCGCTGGGAGATGAGGCCCGGTCCACGGGCTTCATCGCCGCGCGTTCCTCGCTGGAGCCCGAGCTCGAACCACTGCGCGGGAGAATCCTTTCCCAGTCATTGGATGTCTTTGAAGCCCCGTCCGCGACCGTCTGTTTCGAATTCGCGGGCAGGCCGGGTTTCATCCACCTGCTGGGACGCGACCTCCAACCCACCAAGGCCCGCGACACCTCCGCCTTCCACCGGCGCGTCGGGGCCCTGATGGGCGTGGCCATGGCGGGCTTCTTCGGCATGCCCTTCCTGGTCTCCGCCTTCATCGGACGGCACGCGTTCTACGCGGAGCCGGATCAGAGCGCGCTCGCCATGTTGGCGATCTTCGGACTCTGGCCCGGGACCTGGTGGTGGGCCGCGACCGCGCTGCGCCGTCGACGCGCCAGTGGCGCGAAGTCCCCCGCGCGATGGCACGACCGGATTGGCATCGGGCTGACAGGACTCTGCGCGCTCGTCCTCGCCGGATGCTTCCTCTTCATCCGTCCTTCGGTCCCGGAGCTGGTCCGCCTGACGGCCACTGGCCAGCTCCGTCAAGCCGAGCTGCATGCCGACCTGCTGGAGGCCCGCGGTGAATCCAGCCCCGAGTACATCGAGGCACGGAACGCGTTCGTGCTCGCGCGCCTCCAGGGCATGGACAATCGCGACGCCGTGAAGCTCATCCGCCACTACGCGGGCTCCGGTCAAGGCACCGGGCCGCTGGAGGCCGAACGCGTGAAGCTGCGCGAGGCCTGGGCGCGCTCCGCGCTGGAGCGAGGCGAGGAGGCACCGGTGGAGGCGGAGCTGACGGCCCTGTCCTCCGAGCGTGCTCCGGCCTCCGTCATGGACGGACTTCGCGCGAAGCTGGAGGACTTCCGCATCGCGAAGGGCAAGGCCGCGCTGGAGAAGGGAGACCTGGCCGAGGCCATCCAGGTCCTGTCTCGCATCCAGGCCCGAACGCTCGTCTCCGAACGTCCCGAGCCGCTGATCACCCAGGCTCACCTGCGGCAGGAACACGCATGCCCTGCCCGCGATGTTCGCTGCCGCGCCACGGCCCTCCACGCCGCGGTGGCGGTCGACACGGGTGAAACGGCGCGGACGGCCCTTGCCTCCTTCCGAGGCGCGGAGCTCACCCGGATGGCAGCGGCCACGGCCCACTCGGGAGGGCTCGGCGCTTCGCTGCGCGAGCTGCGAACCGCGGACGAGGATGTAGGCGCACTGCTCTCGGTGCTCGGAAGCGACGCTGAAATGACCGCCGCGAGGGCCGCGCTCCTCGGCCGCAGGGAGGCGTTGCTGAGCAATCGCTTTCCCCTCGGTGAACCCGTGGAGGTCGCCCAGGCACAGCTTGGTCCCTCCGGACTGGAGATGCAGCGCTCGGACGTGTTTCGTGTGGTGGACACGCCCCCGGGGACGCTCACGTACCTGTTCGTCGATCAGGGCATGACCCGTGGCCTCTATGTCACCGCGCCTGACCATGGTCAGGCGGGGCTGTCGCCCGCGGCGCTCCAGATTGCCGCGAAGCGATTCACGGGCCAGGAGTTCGCCGCGAAGGACCTCGTGCATGCGGGCAAGGGCGTGGTCCATGTAACGGTGCGCCTGGGCCGGCACACGGCCCTGTTGGGATGGCACGACGACACGCTGGTCGAAGCACAGATGGGACGGGTGGAGCCATGAGACTCGGCAGGAAGGTGGCGCTGGGCCTGGGTGTCGTCGCGGGGTTGGTGTGTTCACACCTCGCGTGGGCCCATCCGGGGCGGACCAACAGCTCCGGCTGTCACAACGTACGGGCCACGGGGGGCTATCACTGCCACGGTGGTGGAGGAGGCGGCGGCGGCGGTGGATGGCGGGAGCTCGAGGAGACACCCACGCGCGTGAAGGTCATCGCCATTCCGCGCGCCCGCGTGTGGATCAACGGCGCATTCGTAGGCATGTCCCCGACACCGGCGGTCCGCATCGACGGAACGAAGGTCCAGGTCCTGCTGGAGCACGCCGCGCTGGGCCGCCACGAGACGACCGCGACCATCGACGCAGGGGGGACGACCGCGCTGACGGTGAGGTGGTAGGCGGGCCGCCGGCAGGCCTGTCCCAGGGGCGAAACGTCCACGTCCGAAAACGGCCAGACATCCAGGGCCCGCCGTGGGACGTTCCCCTCATGGACGGCCTGGACCCCACCGCCTGCTACCGCGCGCTGACGACGCGGGACTCCCGCTTCGACGGGCGGTTCTTCACCGCCGTGAAGACGACGCGCATCTACTGCCGCCCCATCTGCCCGGCCCGCGCGCCCCGCTTCGAGAACTGCACCTTCTACCCCACCGCCGCCGCGGCCCAGGAAGCGGGCTTCCGGCCGTGCCTCCGCTGCCGGCCCGAGACCTCGCCCTCACTGGCTCCCTGGCGGGGCACTTCCGTCACCGTCTCGCGTGCACTGGCGCTCATCGCGGACGGCCTGCTGGATGCCGACGAGGCCAGCGTCGAGGTGCTGGCGGACCGGCTCGGCGTCGGGGACCGGCAGCTGCGACGGCTGTTCCACCAACACCTGGGTGCCTCACCAGTTGCCGTGGCCCAGACGCGCCGCGTGCTCTTCGCCCGTCAGCTCATCCACGAGACCGCCCTGCCCATGGCGGAGGTCGCCCTCGCGTCCGGATTCGGCAGCGTCCGGCGCTTCAACGCCGTCTTCCAGTCGCTCTACGGCCGGCCTCCGGGCGCCCTCCGCCGTTCCCGGGCCGCTCCAGTGACATCCGCCGGCCCCGAGGTGACGCTCCTCATCCCCTACCGGCCGCCCTACGACTGGGACGCCATGGTGGCCTGGCTGACGGCCCGCGCCTTCACTGGCATGGAGCACGTCGAGCCCGGCCGCTATCTGCGGACGTTCACAAACGCCTGGGGCCAGGGAGCCGTGGAGGTGTCGCCCGCACCGGGGCTCGACGCCCTGCGCGCCACCCTGCGTGTCAGCGACGTGCGGATGCTGCCCTCCGTCGTCGCCCAGGTCCGGCGCGTCTTCGACGTGGGCGCGGACGTGGAGGCCATCCGCGCGCACCTGTCGACGGATGCCCTGCTCGCACCGCTCCTCGCCGCGCGTCCCGGCCTTCGCGCCCCGGGCGGCTGGGACGGCTTCGAGCTGGCGGTCCGCGCCATCCTGGGTCAGCAGGTGACAACCACCGCCGCGCGGCAGCTGGGACAGCGGCTCATGGCCGCGCATGGCGAAAGCCTGGATCCGGCACTCACCGGTGATGCCCGCCTCCAGCGCGCCTTCCCCCGGCCCGAAGTCCTCGCCGCGGCGGACCTCACCGGCATGGGCATGCCGGCCGCGCGAGCCCGGGCGATCTCCCAGTTCGCCGCGGCGGTCGCGGCGGATCCGACGTTGTTCCAGCCCGGCCCGTCGCTCGCGGACACCGTCGCCCGCTTCACGCGCCTGCCCGGCATTGGCGAGTGGACCGCCCAGTACATCGCGCTCCGTGCCGTCCGGGAGACGGATGCCTTTCCCGCCTCCGACGTCGCCCTGCTTCGCGCCGCGACGGAAGCAGGGGGCCCACGCCCCACGCCCGAAGCGCTCCTCCAACGCGCCGAAGCCTGGAGCCCCTGGCGCGCATACGCGGCCCAGCATCTCTGGACCTCGGTGGCCCTCCAGGCCCGTGAGCCCAAGCCGGATTCTCGAACCAACACCCGAGCGCGGCGCCTTCCCACCGCTCCTCCCCGCCGGAAAGCCCATGCCTGACCGTCCGCGCTTCTTCATCGATTCCTCGCCCACTCCCGCCGGCGTGGCGCTCCTCGTCTGTGATGAGGAAGGCCGCCTGCGCGCGCTGGACTGGGAGGGCTACGAGGCCCGTATGCACCGGCTCCTGCGCCTGCACTACGGCGAGAACGGCTGCGTCCTCGAACCCGCGCGCGACCCTTCCGGCCGCACCTCCGCGCTCCAGGCGTACCTGCGCGGAGACCTGAGCGCCATCGCGACCCTCCCCGTGGAGACCGGCGGCACGCCCTTCCAGCGCGAGGTCTGGCGCGCCCTCCGGGAGATTCCCGCGGGAACGACGACCACCTACGGCCGGCTCGCCGAACGCATCGGACGCCCCAAGGCCATCCGCGCCGTGGGCCTGGCCAATGGCGCCAATCCCATCAGCATCGTCGTCCCGTGCCATCGCGTTGTCGGTGCCAATGCCTCGCTCACTGGTTATGCAGGAGGCCTGGAACGCAAACGCTGGCTGCTCGACCATGAGCAGACCCACGCCTGAATCCCTCTCACCCCGTCACCGGAGCTCCCACGCATGACCACCCGTCCAGCCACCGCCGCCAGTTTCCGCGCACTGCACCAGGGCGCTGATCTGCTCATGCTTCCGAACGTCTGGGACGCCGGCAGCGCCCGCCTCTTCGAGAGCCTGGGTGCGAAGGCCATCGCCACCACCAGCGCCGGCATCGCCTGGGCGCTGGGCTACCCGGACGGCAACGCGCTGCCCGTGGACGCGCTCGTCCACACGGTTCGCACCATCGCCCGCGCCATCCAGGTCCCCCTCACCGTGGACGCTGAAGCGGGCTATTCGGACGACCCGGCCACCGCCGCGGAGAATGTGGCCCGCCTCCTGTCCGAGGGCGCCGTGGGCTGCAACATCGAGGACGGCAGCGGTCCTCCGGAGCTGCTCGCCACGAAGATTGAACGCGTGAAGCAGGTGGGCGCGCGCCTGGGCGTGGATGTCTTCGTCAACGCGCGCACGGACGTCTACCTGCGCAAGCTCGTGCCGCCCGAGCGCCGCGTGGAGGAGACCCTGGCCCGTGCCGCCCGCTACCAGCAGGCCGGCGCGGATGGCCTCTTCGCCGCGGGCGTCACGGACGCGGCCGAGATCCAGGCCATCACCCGGGGCACCTCGCTGCCCGTGAACGTGCTCGCGCGGCAGGACCTCCCCGCTCCGGCGGAGCTGCAACGGCTGGGTGTGCGGCGGCTCAGCGCGGGCTCCGCCATCCCAGAGGCCATCTGGGGCCGGGCCGGGGCGCTCGCCTCTACCTTCCTCCGCGAGGGACACTCCGCGAGCCTGTTCGAAGCCGCCGCCAGCTACCCGTCCCTCAACGGGCTGATGACCGGGAAGTAGGAGCCGCGCCATGTCCCAGGAGGATCGCCAGCGCTGGAACGACAAGTACCAGCAGGCCACTGCTCAGCGGGAGCCATCCGCCTTCCTCCGCTCGCTCAAGGACCGGCTGCCTCACGCGGGCCGGGCGCTCGACCTGGCCGGCGGAGCGGGACACGACACGTGCTGGCTCGCGAAGCGCGGGCTGGACGTCACCCTGGTGGACATCTCCGACGTGGCGCTGGAGCAGGCGGAAGCACTGGCGCGCGACGCGGGCGTGACACTCACGCGCCTGCGCCTGGACCTGGAGACCGAAGCACTTCCGCCCGGTCCGTTCGACCTGGTCGTGTGTTTGAACTACCTCTGGCGGCCACTCTTCGCCGCCGTGCCGAAGATCCTCTCACC
Organism: Corallococcus sp. AB018; assembly: GCF_003986945.1. NCBI lineage: Bacteria > Pseudomonadati > Myxococcota > Myxococcia > Myxococcales > Myxococcaceae > Corallococcus > Corallococcus sp. AB018. Next base: position 30,919 of record NZ_RAWR01000082.1, read on the forward strand.
GGGCGGGCTGTTCGTCTTCGCCCAGCCCACCCGGCGCAACCTGCAACGCCATCCGCACCCGTCCGCGCGCTTCCTCCTGGAGGAGGGTGAACTGCCCGCCCTGCTCCAAGGGCTCCAATCCCTCTCATTCACCGAGGACTGGACGGACGCCGGACGTCACGAGGCGCGCGTCCTGGCTCAAAAGCTCCAGCACGTCGCGGACGGAGTGCGGCCGCAGTAGGACGCACCATGCGCCTGGCATTCGCCGTAGTAGAGGATGCCGGGCTCGTAGAGGAACCAGGGGCCGTTGGCGGTGCACCGCACGGAACAGCGGCGCGCACCGGCGTCATAGCCCTCACACAGTCCCTGCTCGGAGGTGGCCAGCGACGGCGTCGGCTCGCCCGTCCCCTCCTCCGTCTCCACTCCGCCACAGGCTGCGAGGAGGGTACCGACGGCGAGGCTGGCGAAGAGTGTCTTCAGGTGCATGAGGTGGGCTCTGGGTGAGCACCGGCGGAAAGCGCGCGGCGCCGGGCAGTGATACATCAGCCGCCCGGCCCATCCCAGACACCCCGGGCGCCCTTCAGCTCCGGCGCTTGTACTGAAGTTCAATGGCTTTCTGCGGTGCTTCACCCGGCTCGATGTTGAAGTGCGTGATGACCAGCGCATCCGGACCGGTCAACTCGATGTCCACGCGCCAGCCCCAGCGGGGCGACTGCTCACCGGTGGAGTAGCTGCCGGTGACGGAGAAACGGTCGCTCACCCCGGCCTCTCCCTGCAGGCCCATGATGTCCGTGCCGACGTGGAAGGTGTCCACCCACGACATGGTGAACTGCTTCCCGTCCAGGTGATGGCCCAGCGTCGCAATGCCGGACAGCGGCTTGCCCCCAAAGGAGGACGTGTACTCGTACACCACGAAGCGGCCGTCGAGCACGCTCCGGAAGGTGCCGGTGATGGGCGACTCATCCTCCACCTTGTCGGGCTGGAACCACGTGCGCGCGACGCCCTCCCACGTGCCGACCAGACGGGAGAGGAGGTGATGGGGACCCGCGGACAGGGATTGCTGCAGACGTTCCTGGCTCATGGGCGCGGAGTCTCTCCGACGCTCCCCGGGCAGGTCCACTTGTCCTGACGTTCACCCGGCACGGTGGACCCGGCGTCGCTAAATTGGCGCCCCTACTTCGTTTCCCATCAGGAGCCTTCCTTGCCCTCGACCCCTGCCTATGCCGCACCCAGCGCGAAGGCCGCGCTCGGCCCCTTCACCGTGGAGCGCCGCGAGCCGCGTCCCCAGGATGTGCTCATCGACATCCAGTACTGCGGCGTGTGCCACTCCGACATCCACCAGGCTCGCGACGAGTGGGGCGGCGCCCTCTTCCCCATGGTCCCGGGCCACGAAATCGTCGGCAAGGTGTCCCAGGTGGGCAGCGCCGTCACCACGTTCAAGGTCGGTGACGCCGTGGGCGTGGGCTGCTTCGTGGACTCGTGCCGCGAGTGCCCCCAGTGCCTCGCGGGCGACGAGCAGTACTGCGAGCGCGGCGCGGTGAACACCTACAACAGCCGTGAATACGACGGCCAGCCCACCTACGGCGGCTACTCCACGCACATCACCGTGGACGCGAAGTACGTGGTGCGCATCCCGGAGGGCATCCCCCTGGACCGCGCCGCGCCGCTCCTGTGCGCGGGCATCACCACGTACTCGCCGCTGCGCTATTACGGCGTGAAGGCCGGCAGCAAGCTGGCCGTCGTGGGTCTGGGCGGCCTGGGCCACATGGCCGTGAAGCTGGCCAAGGCGATGGGCGCGGAGGTGACGGTGCTGAGCACCTCGCCTTCCAAGCGCGACGACGCGCTCGCCCTGGGCGCCACGCACTTCGAGGCCACGTCCGACAAGGCGGCGTTCAAGAAGCTGCGGCGGTCCTTCGACTTCATCCTGGACACCGTCTCCGCGCAGCATGACTACAACGCCTACCTGAGCCTGCTGAAGACGGACGGCACGATGATCATCGTCGGCGCGCCGGAGACTCCCACGCCGCTGGCGGCCTTCTCGCTCATCCCCCGCCGGCTCAAGCTGGGCGGCTCGATGATTGGCGGCATCCGTGAGACGCAGGAGATGCTCGACTTCTGCGCGAAGCACCAGGTCGCCTCCGACGTGGAGGTCATCCCCATCCAGAAGATCAACGAAGCCTACGAGCGCATGCTCAAGAACGACGTGCGCTACCGCTTCGTCATCGACACGGCGAGCCTGAAGTAGTCCTCACCGCGAAGCCCCGGCGTCCCTGCACGCCGGGGCCCTTCGCGAAGCCTCAGCCGCGCCAGGCCGTCCAGAGCGACACGAGGCCAAAGAGGAAGAAGAGCGCGGCGGTCACCCACCGCACGTACTTCATGTTCACCCGCCCGGACAGCCGATCGCCCAGGAACACCGCGAGGCCGTCCGACACCAGCATCCCCGCCGTCGTCCCCAGCGTCACCAGCACCGGCGCCTGGTAGCGCGCCGCCACCGCCATGGTGGCCAGCTGCGTCTTGTCCCCCATCTCCGCCATGAAGAAGAGCGCCACCGTGGTGAGGAAGGCGCCGAAGCGTGGGGGCTTTCCGCCGTCGTCATCCAGCGTGTCGGGCTTGAGCGTCCACAGACCGAAGCCCAGGAACAACACCGCCAGGACCAGCGCCATCACCCGCGCGGGGACGTGCGTGGACACCCATGTGCCCACCGATGACGCCAGCGCGTGGTTGGCCACCGTGGCCACGAAGATGCCGCCCAGCACCACCCACGGCTTGCGGAACCTGGACGCCAGCGAGAACGCCAACAGCTGGGTCTTGTCCCCCATCTCACTGGCGGCGACGAGCACGAATGAACCGACGATTGCTTCCAACGACACGATGGCACCCCATCCCAGTTCCTGGCGCGGAGGATGTCGTGGGGTGGAGCGCTTCAGGGAGGAGCGCGCACGACGGACCTCGGCCAGGGAGCGTTATCCCTGTCCGAAGGTCTCGTTCGTCTCGCGCGCTTCACGAGATGGGGGCCCGGGCTGTCACCAGCCAGTGTGTCGAGCGCCCCTCCGCCCCTGTCTGCCGGGCGGGAACTACTCCCCTTACGTAGATGCGCGAGTAACAGCGCACCGGGTTTCAAGTCAACCCGGCCCGTCGCGTGTTCCTTTTTTTGACGACACGAGAGGCCGACCCCCTAATGCCCACGCCAGGTCGGTAGCGGCCTGTAGCAGCATTCCTGGAGGAAGCCCGATGCAGGATGGAAGCGCCAGCCCGCTGAGCCCCGACGCTCCGTCGTCCCCGCCCGCGGTGGAACCCGGTGAGGTCCGAAGCCCCGAGGCCGACATCGTCTCCACCCACGTCCTCGTTCCCGAGGAGCAGGTGCACAAGCTGCGCGAGCTGGCGCGGCGCACCCGCATCCACCAGAGCGAGTACCTGCGTGAGGCCGTGGAGGACCTGCTGTCCAAGTACGGCCGCATCCCCGCCAAGACGGAAGGCGAGTCGTGAGCGGCCCCCTGCTCCGCCGCCGTGCCCGCCTGCTGAGTGAGCGGCTGTGGCGCTGGCTGGAGCAGGAGCTGTAATCCTCCCGTCATCGCCTCCAGGCCCACCTGGAGCGGTCCGGGAGGAACACGCTAGGGTGGATCGCCTCTCCTTCCAGGAGCCGCGCCCCCTGATGCGTCCCTCCCTGCTGTCCGCGATGCTCGCGCTGGCCACCACCGGCTGCGCCACCCCCGGCTTCGAGAAGCTCTACCCCGGCATGACGGCCGCCCAGGTGGCGGACACCATGGGCAGGGGACCGGCGCGGGCGCAGGAGTTCGCGGACGGTTCGGCGGCCTGGTACTTCGACGAGGACCACTGCGTGCTGATGCGCGACCACGTGCTCGTGGCCAAGTCCACCACGGAGACGCGCACCGCGGTGCACACGCCCGTGGCCTCGCTGAAGGACTCCACCAAGGCCTGGTGCGGCCCGCCGGGCACCGACGGCAAGCACGAGCAGCGCATCGAGACGCCCTTCGGGACGTTCAAGGGCACCGTGGATCCCGCCGCCGTCACCGAACAGGTGAAGAACAGCGTGCGCATCCAGCAGGTGCCTCCCGCGTCCCCGCCAGCTACCGACGGAGGGCAGGCCACCCAGCCCGCCCCGTAGCGGCGAAGAGGCCTCAGGCCGCCGACGAGCGGGTGGCCGAGGTGTCGTCGTCCTTCTTCATCTTCCCCGCCAGCTCACGGAAGGACATGTGGCTGATGGACAGCATGATGAGTCCGAAGCCGATCTGCTGGAACGTCTGGCACAGCCACAGCACGTTCGCGTAGGCGAGCCCGTGCGCGTTCACCATCGCGGCGGGCATGAACAACCCCAGGCCCACCTTGGTGGCGGCCTGGAAGGTGCCCATCATCCCGGGCGCGGCGGGGATCATCACGCCCACCACCAGCACGCACATCACGATGTAGGACTGGAACAGCGACAGGTTCATGGGCTCGCAGGCCGTGCCCGCCGCCGCGCCGGAGCAGTCGAAGGCGCGCGCGAGCAGCGCCATGCCCAGGCCGTTCACGCCCCAGTAGGCGACCGTGTAGACGAAGAAGAGGACGATGTGCTTGCGATCGGGGAGCTGGCGCATGGCCCCCACGAAGGTGTCCACGATGTCCGCCACCTTGTCCGCGACGCCCGGGGAGAAGCGGCCCACGGTGGCGCGCACCAGCCGCACCGTGCGCTCCTGCTGCCACAAGCCCAGCAGCAGGAACATCAGGCCGCCGCCGAACACGGCGAACATCAGCCACGCGCCCAGCTTCACGTACCGGACCTCGGGGGTCTCCGTCGGGACGAAGAAGAGCAGCACGCGGAACATCGCCGCGACGAAGAGGCCGTCCACGATGCGCTCCAGCACCACGGACGTCATGGCCGCGCTGCGGCGGATGGAGCTGCGCTGGGCGATGAGGAAGGGCCGCGCGAACTCACCCAGCCGGAACGGCAGCACCAGCAGCATCATGAAGCCGATGCCGGACGCTTCGTTCAGCTTGCGGAACGGGATGCGCTCCAGGCCGGACAGCAGCGCCCCCCAGCGCAACGTGCGGAACACGTGGACGAAGGTGAGACACACGCAATACGGCAGGATCCACGCGTAGTTGGCCGCCTTGAGGCTGGCGACCTGCGTGGACACGTCCGTGTCCCGGAAGGCCCACCACATGAAGGCAACTGTGACGAGCAGGCTGGCGATGAGGTTGACGGCGCGTTTCACGGCAGGCGGGTATAGCGTCACTCTCTCCGCGACTCCAGCGGCACGCCCGTCCCCTGCCCTCCGGGGCGCACGGGCGCGGGCCTTCCGGTGGCACGCTCCCCTGCCCCGCCGTTCAAGCGGTCCGGGAATCTTCCAGCCCTGGACGGCGGCAACGGCTCAGGCGTCGTGATGGCGGCGCGGCTCGCCGTCGGAGGGGAGCTCGTCCTCCTGCTGCTCGGCCTGACGGTCGGGCACGCGGTACTCCTCACCCAGCCAGCGGCCCAGGTCGACGGCGCGGCAGCGGCGGGAGCAGAAGGGATGGGAGGTGTTCTCCGGCCGCGGAGGCACGGGCTTCTGACAGATGGGACACGGCGTGAGTGGCATGGCGGATGGAGTCCTAGATAAGCCTTGACGCTCCGGCGGGCCAGGACGTTTCGTGCCCCGACTCGTGCAGATGCCTCCGGAGACCGCTCACACGCTGTTGCAGGGCGACCGGCTGTCCCGGGACTTCACCTCGGTGGGCGTGGAGGACACGGTCGCCCAGGCGATGGAGAAGCTGCGCGCCCACCCTGGCACGGGGGAGATCTTCTACTGCTACGCGTGCGACCCGGCCGGCCGGCTGGTGGGCGTGGTGCCCATCCGCAAGCTGATCCGCGCGGCGCCCGATGAGCGCATCGCGTCGCTGATGTTCACGCGGGTGGTGAAGCTGCCGGTGGACGCCTCCGACGCGCTGGTGGAGGACTTCTTCGTCACCTACCGCTTCCTGGCCTTCCCGGTGGTGGACGCGGAAGGGCGCATCGTGGGTGTGGTGGAGATGAACCAGTTCGTGGACGCGTTCTCCGACACGCTCTTCGACGAGGTGGAGGGCCGCGTGCGCGACGAGGTCTACCGCTTCGTGGGCCTGCCCAAGGGCGAGGCGCGAGAGACGCGGCCCGGGCGCATGGCGCTCAAGCGCTTCCCATGGCTGCTCGTGAACATCGCCGGCGGGTTCCTGGCGGCCACGACGACACGCCTGTTCGAGCACACGGTGGCGGAGCTGGTGGTGGTGAGCGCCTTCATCCCCATGGTGCTGGTGCTGTCGGAGAGCCTGGGCGTGCAGACGACGGCGGTCTCGGTGTCGATGGTCACGCACGGAGAGGTGGACCGGAAGATGGTGGCGCGCGAGGTGCTGGCCGCGAGCCTGGCCGGGCTGATGGCGGCGGCGGTGGTGGCGCTGCTGGGGCGCTTCTATTCGCCGGGGTTCGGCTTTCCCCTGGCGCTGTTCGTGGCGGTGACGGTGTCCGCCACGCTGGCGTCGTGCCTGGGCGGCGTGCTGCCGTTCGTCTTCAAGCGGTTGAAGGTGGATCCGCACCTGGCGTCGGCGCCGCTGGTGCTGGCGGTGTCCGACAACGTGACGCTGCTGGCGTACTTCGGATTGGTGACGCGGTTGTTGTTGTAACGGTGGTGGGTTTTCTCGCGGAAGGGGGCAGGTCATGAAGGTCGTGCGCATCACGAAGCCGGGCGGTCCGGAGGTCCTCGCGTTCGACGAGCGGCCGGAGCCGGTGCCAGGGCCCTACGACGTGCAGGTGCGGGTGCGGGCGAGCGCGCTGAACCGGGCGGACCTGCTCCAGGTGCGCGGTGCCTATCCGCCGCCGCCGGACGTGCCCCAGGACGTGCCGGGCCTGGAGTACGCGGGTGAAGTGGTGGCGGTGGGCCCGCGCGCACGCAAGTTCCAGCCGGGCGACCGGGTGATGGGGCTGGTGGGTGGCGGCGCGTGGAGCGAGGTGATCACCACGCACGAGCGCGAGGTGCTGCGCATGCCTCGCGGGCTGGACTTCGCGGACGCGGCGGCGCTGCCGGAGGCGTATCTCACGGCGTATGACGCGCTGGTGCTCCAGGCGGACCTGCGGCCCGGGGAGACGGTGCTGGTGCACGCGGTGGCGAGCGGCGTGGGTTCCGCCGCGGCGCTGCTCTGCCGGGCCATGGGCGTGCGGGTGGTGGGCACGGGCCGGAGCGCTGAGAAGCTGGCGCGGGCCAACGAGTGGGGCGTGAGCCAGACGGTGCTGTGTGAGAGCAACCCGCCGGTGTTCGCGGACGCGGTGCTCGCGGCGACCGAGGGCCGGGGCGCGGACGTGTGCCTGGACCTGGTGGGCGGCGCGTACCTGCCGGAGTCGGTGAAGGCCATGGCGCCCCGGGGGCGGCTGATGCAGGTGGGCTCGGTGGCGGGCGCACGCGCGGAGCTGGACCTGGGGCCGGTGATGCGCAAGCGGCTCACGATCAAGGGGACCGTGCTCCGCAGCCGGCCCGCGGAGGAGAAGATGCTGCTCACGCAAGTGGCGGAGCGGCAGCTGTTGCCCCTGTTCGACTCCGGCGCCCTGAAGGCCATGGTGGACGCGGTGCTGCCCATGACGGAGCTCCGCTCCGGGCTGGAGCGGATGGCGGGCAACAGCACCGTGGGCAAGATCGTCGTTCGCTGGGACTGAAGCCGCTACACGCTTCGCTTGCGGGCGGGAGCCTTCTTCACCGCTCGCTTGGGAGCAGCCGCGGCGGGCTCCAGCGCCTTGAGCACCTTGGCGGAGGCGCAGCGGCGCCAGGCCTCCTGGAGCAGGACCTGCAGCAGGCGCCGATTCACGGTCCTCAGACGCACGATGACCATGGGCCAATCCTGGTAGTGCGGCGTCACCTTGAACATGTCTGGTTTGGAATCCAGCAGGGCCTCACGGTGGTCGAAATCCACCTTGATGACGATGGAGTCGTCATCCAGCACCCGCGCGAAGAGCTTGTCGCTCACCCGGAACCCGGGCGTTCCGTAGGAGGGGCGCTCCTCTGTCGACGGCAGCGCCAGCGCCATTTCGCGCACGTCGTCCACCGTGAGCCCGCCCTTGCGCTTCGCCACCGTCTTCTTCCGGGTTGCCATGTGTGTCCTTTCCGTCACGTTGAGACCTGGACTGCTGGGGATGCCGGAGTTTCCGGCCTTCGTCTCCCTTTGCTACCGTGACCCGGGTGAGCGCGACGCAGCCTCTCCCCTTTGGCCGGTACGAGCTCCTGGAGCGCCTGGGCGCCGGGGGAATGGCCATGGTCTACCGGGGGAAATACACGGCGGGCCCGGGCATCACCAAGACCGTCGTCATCAAGCGTGTCCTGGGCGAGTACGCGGACAACCCCGCCTTCGTCGAGATGTTCCTCAATGAGGCGCGCATCTCCGTGGGACTCAATCACGGCAACATCGTCCAGGTCTTCGACTTCGGGCAGGTGGAGGGCGAGTACTTCCTGGCCATGGAGTTCGTGGACGGCCAGCCGCTGTCCCGCGTGATGAAGCAGCTCAAGGCCCGGGGAATGCCCTGGATGCCCGCGCCGCTCGCGGTGAGCACCGTCATCGAGCTGTGCCGCGGCCTGCACCATGCCCACACCCGCACGGATGAACAGGGCACGCTCCTGGGGCTCGTGCACCGGGACATCTCTCCCGACAACGTCCTCGTGAGCTACGAGGGCGAGGTGAAGGTCTCCGACTTCGGCATCGCCAAGGCGCGGCTCGCGGGGCGGCCGGAGACGGAGGTCGGGGTCGTCAAGGGCAAGTACTCCTACCTGGCGCCGGAACAGCTCAAGCAGTGGCCTGCGGACGCGCGCGCGGATGTCTACGCGGTGGGCGTCGTCCTGTTCGAACTGCTCTGTGGCGAGCGGCCCATCACCGGCAACGAGTTGGAGATCTTCCAGCGCGCCACCGAGGGCCGGCACACGCCAGCGCGCAGCCTCAACCCGGGCCTGGACGAGGACCTGCTCTCCATCCTGAAGCGGGCCCTCATGCCCTCTCCGGACGAGCGCTACCGGAGCGCGGAAGCGCTGCAGCAATCCCTGTCGGATTGGCTGGGCTCGCACGCGCCGCGCCTCCCCACCCATGCGCGGAAGCTGTTCATGGCGTGGTGCTTCCAGGAACAGCTGGCCACGCAGCACCGGCCCGTCTCCATTCCGGATCCCTTCCTCCGGCAGCTCCAGACCTGGCGCGACGAACGGCTGCTGGCCAGTCGCGCCATCGTGGACACCGAGTCCACTCCGCCTTCGCCCGCGATGCACGAGTGGCCCGTGCTCCCCGCGGAGCTGGTTCCCCCAAGCC
>NZ_RAWR01000083.1:0-39813 GCF_003986945.1 Corallococcus sp. AB018
GTGGTGGGAGGCGGCGCGGCTTTCGCGCGGTCCTCGGCGGCGTGACAGGCCTTGTACTTCTTCCCGCTGCCACAGGGGCACGGGTCGTTGCGGCCGGGCTTGGAAGGGCTCACGGCCCGGCACCGTAAGCGAAAGCGCCCGGCCCTTCCATGAACGGAAGGAGCCGGGCGCCCGCGACTTCGGAAACGGTTCAGCCGGTTACTGCAGGTTGAAGCCCAGCGTCAGGCCCAGCACGTGCGCGTTGCCGGAGTACGTTCCGGGCATGCCCGGCGCCGTGCTCTCCTTGTCCGCCAGCGCGACGAACTGGTAGCCCAGGTCCGCGCGGAACGGCTTGAACTGGTAGCCCACGCCCGCGGACACCTTGAAGCGGTTGGCGTCCGGGAGGTCCGGCGTCAGCGTGCTGTCGGGGCTGGGGGACGGGTCGTACGTGAGACCCAGGCGCACCTGCAGCGCCTCGTTCACGGCGTACTCACCGCCCAGCGAGTACTTCCACTTCGCGCGCCAACGCTTGGGGATGGGGTTGTCGATGGACGGGTTCTCGAAGCGGATGGCCAGCTCCGAGAACGAGGACCAGTCCACCCAGCTCGCGTCGAACGCCAGCAGCAGGTTGTTCAGCGGCCGGTACGCCAGGCCCGCCGTCACGGTGGACGGCAGGACGACGTCCGCGTGCGCCTTCTGGTCCGTCAGACGGCTCTGGAACTCCACCGGGATGTTCTGGAAGTCCGCCTGGCCCTGGAACTGGATGTCGATGGCGCTGCGGTAGTGCAGGCCCATGTCCAGGTTGTCCAGCAGCTTGGCCTGCACGCCGATGTTGAAGCCGGAGCCCCAGTCCGCGCCACCCAGGTGGACGGAGCCCTCGCTGTTCACGAAGTCCAGGCCGCGGGTCAGCTCGATGGTGGCCCGGGCGATGTCCAGACCCGCGCCGAAGCGGAAGCGCGGGTGCAGCTCATACGCGAACGACGGGTTGATGTAGTACGTCGCCAGCGAGGACTCGTAGCCGCGGAAGCGGCCGCTGAAGCCCTCCTCCCAGCGGCTGCGCGCGCCGTACGGCGTGAACACGCCCACGCCGAACGCCGCCTTCTCGAACGGCTTGTAGACGACGAACAGGTGCGGCGGCGGCGACAGCGTGGTGCGCTGCCCCTCCGCCTCCATGTTCGGCCGCTGGAACGTGATGCTGGGGAGGATGCCCGTGTCGCCCAGCGTGATGTCCAGCGTCTTCACGCCGACCATGTTCGCCACGTTGTAATAGATGGAGGACGAGTCCTCCAGCCACGCCGTGGCGGCGCCGCCCGTGCCGGTGGCGCGAGCGCTGTGGGTGTCGACCTGGAATCCCGCGGCCTGGCTCGTACCAGCCGCCAGGATTGCCACGAGGGAGAGTGTCTTTTTCATGAGTGTTTGATTCCTCTCTCAGTGGTTCGCGTTACTGCGCCACGGCGCCCGTGGACAGGAAGCCGATGATCTGGTCCTGGGCCGCGTGGCGCACTTCTTCCGGAATGGCGGGGTGGTTGAGGAAGGAGTGACGGCTGGCCGGCGCGATGTCGTGGATGGCGGGGTCGGACGCCGGGTACATGTACGACGCCACCGTGCGCGGCGCGTCCGTGCGGTTGGCCGCGTTGATGAGCGCCAGGCTGTTCGCGTTCGGGATGACCTCGTCACCCTCGATGTACTGGATGAACGTGCGGTGCACGTTGACGTCCGTGCCGGCCGCCGCGTTGTTGTCCAGCAGGTACGCGTAGTTGCGCGCATCCGCCGGGTCCAGGATGGTGTTCGCCAGGCTGATGAACGTGTCGAACGTCGGGGAGCCCGGGTTCACGCCCGCGGCGGCGAGCGAGCCCAGGAACGCGGTGCGCTGATCATTGAAGGCGGGCGCCGTCAGGAGCACGCCGGCCAGGTTGCCACCAGCCACGTTGAGCACCGAGCGGCGCACGCGCGGGGACACCGCGGTGGACATGGTGCCCATGATGCCGCCGAGGCTCTGGCCCACGTAGTCCACCTGGGCCGCGTTCAGGCCGCCCACGGCGTCGGACAGCTGCTGGCTGCCCAGCACGCGCACGAACTGGCTGAAGTCCACCACGTGGTGGCGGAAGTTGTCGCGCGTGGTGAACAGGTTGCCCAGGTTCAGGAAGTTCCAGCCGGAGATGACCGGGACGCCCTGCGCGCTGCGCAGGAAGTCGCCGCCCTCGCACTTGTTGTCCGCCATGCACTGGCCCTGCGACGGGGAGACGACGTTGGAGCAGAACACGTCGGCCGGCACGCCCGCCGGGAGCGCCGCGGCGCTGCAGTCCGCGCGGGCCGCGTCCGTGCGCGCCACGCAGCGGCCGTAGGACGGGCTGGCGGCGTTGTCCTCGCAGCGCTGGGTCGCGGGGTTGGCGCATGCGCCAGAGTCACCCACCGAGCCCGTGGTGCCCAGCACCGTGGCGGAGCCCACGCAACTGGTGCGCTCACCGTGGTAGACGGCATCCATCGCCGCCACCGCGTAGCCCGCGCCGGTCATCTTGTTGGCCACGCCAAGCACCGCGGTGCGGTTGCTGGTCAGGCCGTGGCCGAACACCATCACCGGCCAGCCGCCGGCAGGCGCAGTGCCGGTCGGCACGAACAGCATGAACGGGTAGCGCGTGGGGCGCGGCGCGGCGGGATTCAGCGTGCCGAAGGGGCCCGTGAGCAGCCACGGCGTGTTGGCCCGCACCTCGTAGACCGCGCCGATGTTGCCGCTGGGCAGCGCCGCCGGCTGCGCGCCGGCCATCGCCGCCTTCACCTGCGACGTGATGGGGAAGACGGAGGTGGGCGCCGCGGGCGTCCCGTACACGCCGCCGGGCAGCGTGTACAGCTGCTGCAGGACGGACGTGGTGCTCTGGGTGGTGAACGACCAGCCCAGGGCGATCTTGGAGCGCGGCAGGCCCGCGGCCGCCAGCGCGTCGAAGAACGGCTTGTGGGCCGCGCGCACCGGCTCCAGCGCCGCCGCGAGCGTGTCCGGCACGGAGGAGATGGTGCTCTTGCCGTTGACGGCCACCGGGTTCGCCAGGCGCATCAGCGCGAACGCCGTGGCCGGGGCGACGTTGCGGCCCTGGGTGTCCTTCAGGTCCGTGGTCAGCACCGCGCCGTACTGGGTGGCGCCATCCAGCGGCGCCTTCGGGACGATCTGCAGCTGCTGCGGGACCTCGACGATGCCCGCCGCGCCCACGCTGGTGCCGCAGTCACCGCTCTTCTCCACCAGGCAGGGCACCACGTCCGGCTTGGTGCCCTTGTCCAGGTTGGACAGCTTGAAGAACTTCACGCCCGCGGCCAGCGACGCCGCGTCCACGCGGGGGGCCGGGCCGTCCGAGGCCACGCGGAACATGGTGCCGTCCAGCACGCCCTGCGCATCGCCGTTCTCCGTGACGATGGCGCCCGTGGTGGAGAAGCCGTCCAGCGTGTTCAGGCCCGTGAACAGGTCCTGCTGCAGACCCGGCGTCGTCGGGACGGGGAAGTTCAGGTGCGCCGCCGCGGTGGCCGTGGCCGGCACGCGCAGCAGGTCGTTGGGGAACGGGATGATGGTGGGGACGCGGTCGGTGGCCGCCAGGTTGATGGTGGCATCCGGCTGGTTGACGATGCTGAAGGTCCAGATGAGGACGATGTCCTCACGCTTGAACCCCTGCGGCGCCAGGGCCTTGTCGAAGACCTGCTTGTAGCCCAGGCGCAGCTGCTCCAGCTGCAGCGACTTGGCGGTCTGGTCCGCCAGGCGCTTGGCCGGGTCCGTCTCCGCGGAGGGGATGAGCTCCGTGGCCGGGCCGCAGTCCGGCGAGGTCAGGTCCTCGCAGGTGACCAGCGACTTGTCGGAGTTGATGAAGGCCCACGTGGCCGACCCGATGATGGGGTTGCCCGAGGTCGTCTTCAGGCCGTTCTCACCGCCGACCAGCGCCACCGCGTAGCGCGAGCCCTTCGGCCACGCCGGCAGGCCCGTGTTGATGTCCACCGGGGGGATGATGTTGAGGAGGTCCGTGTCCTCGTTGTACGCGAGGGTCGGCGTCACCGGCTTCGTCGCCAGCGGCGTGCCCTGGTACATGTCGATGAAGATGACCGTCTTCGGGCTCACCGAGCTCGGATCCAGGTCCTTGATCTTGGTGTTCGCGATGGCGGACGTGGGGAAGCCGTTGAGCGAGTTCAGGTAGTCGCGCGTGAACTCCTGCTCCGCCGCGGACGCCGCCGGGTTGATCGGCGCCTGAACCTTCTTCGTCTGCTGGTTGATGGCCAGGTCGTTGGGGGAGGGAACCACGGCGGGAGACGCCGAGGGGTCGAACTCCGCCAGGCCGACGTTCAGATTCGGAGCCTCCTGCGCAATCTCCGGCGTGCAGGCGACAGCTCCTAGGGCCATGGCCCCGAGGAACAACTGTTTCTTCATGGTGGGAATCCCCTCCAGCCCAAGGTGAACTGCTGGAAACAAGTCAGTGAGTAGCACGCCCTCCCCCGGTCACAAAGTGAGAGGGATTGACGCGCCGAGTCAGCTATGGGGTTCCCACGCGTGCACGCGGGTGGACGTCTCACGCGGCGTGCGCGGCACGAGGGCGTGACGCGCCAGGGAAGGCGGATACGCTGCCGTCCATGAAACGACTGCTGACTGTGTTGGCGATGACCGTGGCGATGGGCGCGAGCGCGGAGGAGGCCGGTGGGCTGACGTGGAGCGCGCCGACGGAGTGGGCCGCCCAGCCTCCCCGGCCGATGCGCGCGGCGACGTACAAGGTGCCCGCCGTGAAGGGAGACGCGGAAGACGCGGAACTGGCTGTCTTCTACTTCGGGCAGGGGCAGGGCGGCGCGGTGGACGCGAACGTGAAGCGCTGGGTGGCGCAGTTCCAGAAGCCCGACGGCAAGCCGCTGGAGGACAAGGACGCGAAGACGAAGCAGGAGAAGGTGAACGGGCTGCCCGTCACCACGGTGGAGGTGAAGGGCACGTACGCGGGCGGCGGTCCCATGATGGGGCCTTCCGCGCCCAAGCCGAACTTCAAGCTGCGCGGCGCCATCGTGGAGGGGCCGGAGGGCGCCATCTTCTACAAGCTCACCGGGCCGGAGAAGACGGTGAACGGCGCGGAGAAGGGCTTCCGCAAGATGGTGGAGTCGGTGAAGCCCGCGCCGAAGAAGTAGGGCGGCAGGCGGATCCGTCCAGGGGCTCTGGAGAAGCTCCGGACCCCCTGCGCGGACGTCGGCAAGCGGATTGCTAAGGCCTTCCGGCACACGGCGCCCGAACGCCGAGCACCGGAGGCCTCACGTGTCGATGTGCCGCAGCCCTGAGTTCCAGAACCTCGTCTCCCACGCCATCACCCTGTTCCCGGAGGACACCGTCCTGGGCGCGCTCCAGCAGATGTACCGCCACGGCGTGCACCTGCTGCCCGTGGTGGAGGGGCGTGGGGGCGACCTGCTGGGCGAGGTGACGGAGGACGAACTGCACCGCGTGGCCCGTCGCCGTCCGCTGGCCCGGCTGGCTGAAATTCTGACCGTGAAGGCGCTGGCGGCGCCGGAAGAAACGACCGTGGAGACGGCCGCCCCGCTGCGGCTGGCGGCCTCCAGCGGCTGGCTGCACTGAAGTGCCTCTTGGCGCCCATCCGGCGCGGGGGAGGGGAAGCCCTCTGGCCCACCCGCCTGACCGCTGGTGGACACCTGCCCTTGCCCAAAGGGCAGGCAGCCAACACCTCCTCGTGTGACTGGCGGCTGTCTGACGACTCGTACTGGCGGGCGGGCTGCAATCCCGGAAGGAGGTCAACAGCCTGTTGGCGGTGCCCCCGGCTTTCCGTCGAGGGCGAGGAGGCGGGTCATGAAGGCAGTGGCGATCATCCTGGCGGCGGGCAAGGCCCGGCGGATGTCCCACCCCAAGGCGCTCATCGAGCATGAAGGGGGCAAGAGCTTCCTCCAGTCGCTGGCGTCCACCTTCGGAAAGGCGGGGTGCGGGGTGCTGGGCGTGGTGGGCAGCGACGAGGAAGCGGTGCGCGAGCAGCACCCGAGCCTGGAGCTGGTGACGAGCAGGGACTGGGAGAAGAGCCTGCTGGCGTCGGTGAAGGCCGGGTTGGAGGCGGCCATGGCCGAGGACGCGGACGTGGTGCTGGTGCATCCGGTGGACATGCCGGCCCTGCGCGTCACCACCGTGAAGTCCATGCTCAAGGACATGGAGCGCGGCGGCACCGACGCCGTCATGGTGCTCCGGCCGGAGTACGACAACGCCACGGGCTGGCCAGTGGTGCTGTCGAAGAGCGCGGCGCGCAAGCTCATTGAAGCGGAGGGCGAGGACCTGGAGGCGGCGCTCAAGACGCTCAATCCGCGCCGCCTGAACGTGAAGGACCCCGGCGTCATCGTGAACATCAACACGCCTGAAATCTACGGGCGCGTCTTCAGCACGGAGGTAAAGCTGGCCCCGCCGCCCAAGCGGCGCGTGAAGCGCGCGGGCGCGGCCAACGGCTCCGGGGCGGACACCACCCCGGCGTCCTACGCGGCGTCGTCGGAGGAGTAGCCCCGACGCGAAGACTCCCGGGGCCCGCACGGTGCGCGGCGACCCCGGGAGTTTTTACTTCAGCCTTCCGGCCTTCAGAACGACAGGCCCAGGCCCAGGTAGGGACCGGTGAAGCGGTCCGCGTGCACCACGCCGTCCAGGTGGCCGCCGTCGCTGAGGTACAGGGTGCGCCAGCCGCCGCGCAGGTTGAGGGCGCCCAGGTGCAGCGCCAGTCCGGCCTGCATGTCCACCTGGCGGTGCGGGAAGGGCACCACCTGGATGCGCGCCTCCACGTCGAAGGGCGACGGGCCGAGGCACGCCTCCAGCGACGCGGCGAGGCTGGGGCCCACGAAGATGGCGTCCGGGGCGTGCGCGCTGGCGATGCCGGCCTCCATGCGGAAGCGGCCGCGCTCGGTGGACCAGGGGGAGAGGGTCAGGTGCGCGTCCAGCAGCGTCAGCCGGTCCGTGTCCGCCGACCCGTCATCCGACTCCAGCGCGATGCCGCTCACGCGCGCGTCCATGCCCCAGCGCTGGCCGTCCAGGGCCATGAAGAGGTCCAGCGCGCCGCCCACGTCGCCGAAGCTGTTGCCCTGCACGTTCAGGTGCACGAGCGGCGCGGGCCGGGGCGCGCGGGCGCCGCGGGGGGCCTCCGCGCGCGCGCGGCGGTGGTAGCTGGCCGGGCCGGAGAGGAAGAGGACGTCGAACCAGCCGACGCCGATGCCGGAGGAGCGCACGCTGGAGCGCACCGGCGCGTCCGAGGCGCGGCCCACGGGCGTGGCGCGGTGCTCCTGCTTGTCGTCCTTGTCGTCGGAGTCCTTCGAGTCGGAGGTGTTCGGCTTGGAGCGCTTGCCAAAGCGGGCCTCGGCGGGCGCGGACCCCAGCAGGACAGCGACAGCGAGCGCGGCACACAGCGTCTTCCAGAAGCCCACGGCAACCTCTCCTCTTCATGGGCCCACGGGATGGGCCGCGGCATGTGGACGCCTGCTCGCCCGGAATATTCAACCCTCATCACCCCCGGTGAAACCAGGGCCCCGGGGATGGGGGGTGGTGTCCGGAAGGGGGCATGTGCACCCCTGGACACGCGGGTGCTTCAGAAGGCCAGACCGGCGCCGGCGTAGGGGCCCACGAAGCTGTCGATGTGCTGGATGCCGTCCACCCGGCCCGCGTCGTCCAGGACGAGGCCGCGCACGCCGCCGCGCACGTTGAGGGCGCCCAGGTGCAGCGCGATGCCCGCGCTCGCGTCCAGCTGCCGGTAGGTGCCGGCCGTGCCCTGCACGCGCGCCTCCAGGTCCAGCGGGCCCGCCACGCAGACCTCCAGGGAGGTGGCGAGGCTGGGGCCCACGAAGAGGACGTCCGGCGCGTGGGCGGTGGAGAGGCCGCCCTCCAGGCGCCAGCGCACGCGGTCGGTGGACACGGGCGCATAGGTGATGTGCAGGGTCGCCAGGCGGATGTCGTCCGTGCCGCGCGTGCCGTCGTCGGTGGGCAGCACCAGCTGCGTGCCCTGCACGGCGATGCCCAGCGCCTCGCCCTCGATGCCCAGGAACGCGTCCCCGGCGACGCCGCCGCCCATGATGCCCCCGTTGAGTCCCGCGCGCAGGCTGAGCGGCTGGGCGTTGCGCTGCTGCTGGACGACCACGGGCCGCGGGTCGGAGGTCTCCGCGACGACGCTCAGCACCTCCGCGGCCGCCACGATGGCGTTGCCGTAGATGTGAGCGGAGTACGAGGGCCGGTCGCGCGGGGCCGAGCGGTAGGAGTGGGTTTCGTTCCGCGAGTTGGCGCGGATGGGCGTGGCGGCGTGGAACTGGGAGCCCCTGTTGTCGCGCTGGGTGTCGCGCTTGGAGTCGCGCTTCTTGTCCTCCTTCTTGTTCTCGGAGCTGTCCGAGGACTTCTTGCCGAAGCGGGCCTCCGCGGGAGCCGCGGCCAGGAGGAGGCCGGCGGCGAAGGTGGCGCACAGGGCGGGGCGGAAGGCGGACACGGGAGGCTCCGAGGCAGGGGCGAGGCGAAACCCTCTGCACCCCTGGACGGGCAGCCAGGCGTTCTATTCACTCCGCGTCCCGTGCGTCAGCGCTGCGCCGTCTTCTTCGGCTTGGCCTTCGCCAGGCGCTTCATGGGCCGCGGCGGCGGCTCCGTGCGCGCCACGGCCGCGCTCTCCGGTGTCACCGGCGTGGGGAACACCCGCAGCGTGACGCGCCGGTTGCTGGCGCGATGGGGCGGGCTGTCATTGGGGACCAGCGGCCGGTACGCGGCGTGGCCCGTGGCGCTCAGCCGCTCCGGAGCCAGTCCCTCGCGCTCGCCCAGCTGCCGCACCACCACCACGGCCCGCGCGGCGGACAGCTCCCACGCGGTGGTGGCGGGAGCACCGGCCGCGGTGGGGAGCACCTCGTCGGTGTGGGCCTCCACGGCGACGCGGTGGTCGGCGAGCGGGCCCCGGAACACCGCCGCGGCCTGCTTCAACACGGCGGCGCCCTCCGGCGTGAGCGACGTCGTGGCGGGAGCGAAG
Source organism: Corallococcus sp. AB018 (assembly GCF_003986945.1). Lineage (NCBI taxonomy): Bacteria > Pseudomonadati > Myxococcota > Myxococcia > Myxococcales > Myxococcaceae > Corallococcus > Corallococcus sp. AB018. The sequence continues at coordinate 8,952 of NZ_RAWR01000083.1, forward strand.
AGGAGCCGCTCGGACACCTCCACGCGCAGCGCGTCGTCCTCCAGCGCCACGGCCACGTCGCCCGCCTGGAGCGGGTCCTTCAGCGTCCTGCCCAGCGATTCGAGCGCCGCCTCGCGCTTCGTGTGCTGCGCCTCCGCGCTCTTCGCCTGGAGCTCCGCCGCGGCGCCGCCCCACTCCTGCGCCTGCTGTTGACGCTCCAGCGCGCGCAGCCGCTGCTCCATGGCCTGACGGAGCGTCTGCAGCCGCGCGACGTGGGTTTCGGACTCGGTGGCTTCGTGCTCCAGCTGCGCGCTCCGGGCCTCCAGCGCGTGGAGCGAGCGCGAGCCCAGCCACGCGCCCGTGGAGGCCACCACCACCGCGACGGCCAGCAGCCCCCAGGGCAGCCACCGCCAGCGTCCGAGCGCTGCTGTCTTCCGCGCGTCGTCCATGGCCCTGAAGGGTAATGTCCCCCCGGGTGTGGGCGGCAAGGTGGCGCCGTGCGACATGCGCCCGCCTGCTTCAGCTGGGGGCCGCCCCGGACGGTTTCTTCCACCGGGGCAGGTGCAGCACGAAGCGCGAGCCGGGTCCGCCCTCCGGCGGCGGCTCCACGAACAGGTCGCCGCCGTGCGCGCGGGCGAGCTGCCGGGAGATGTAGAGGCCCAGGCCCAGGCTCGCGCGTGCGTGCTCGCCGCTGTTGCGCGTGAAGCGCTCGAAGATGCGCTCGCGCGCGTCCGGAGGGATGCCGGGGCCCCAGTCTCGCACGGCGATGATGGCCTTCTCCCCGTCGCGCTCCACGTACAGCTCCACCGGCAGGCCCGGCGCGTACTTCATCGCGTTGGTGAGCAGGTTCATCAGCACCTGCTCCACGCGCGGCCGGTCCGCCAGCGCCACCACCGGCGCGTCCGCGTGCACCACCGCCACGCAGCCCGCGGTGGCCAGCGCCTCCTCCATCCGCGCCACCAGCGCGTGCACCAGCGAGGACAGCTCCACCGCGCCCAGCTCCAGCGCCATCTGCCCCGTGCCCAGCCGCGCCACGTCGAACAGGTGTGTCACCAGCCGCGTCAGCCGGTCCGCCTGCCGGAGCGCTCCCGACAGCCCCTGGCCCAGCCGCTCGGATTCGTCCGACGGCAGCTTGTCCACCGTGCGCTGCAGCGACGACAGCTGCAGGTGCAGCGCGGACAGGGGCGTGCGCAGCTCGTGCGTCGCCACCGCCACGAACTCGTCGCGCGCGGCCACGGCCTGCTCCGCCTGCCGGTACAGCCGCGCGTTGTCCACGGCCAGCGCCGCGCGCCAGGCCAGGTCCTCCAGCTGCGACAAATCCCGCGGGCCGAAGCGCCGCGTGGGCGAGCACGTCGCCGCGCTCACGATGCCCAGCGTGCGCCCGCGCGCCATCAGCGGGACGACCATCACCGAACGCGGGCTCAGCCCCTCCAGAATCTCCCGGTGCGTGTCGTTGACGGCGAAGGCGCGCATGGCGGTTTCGTCCACCTCCGCCACCAGCTCCGAGCGCCCCGTCTCCAGCACCCTGCGCAGGACGGACTGGGCGCCGGGTTGGGGCGCGTAGGGCATGGACTTCTCCAGCTGGGCCTGGAGCCGTTCGTCGAGGGCGCGGCGCTCCACGCGCTCCAGGTGCTGGCCGTCCTCGCCCAGCATGTCCACCAGGCAGTAGTCCGCCAGCTGCGCCACCACCAGCTCCGCCACGTTGCGCACGGTGGTGCGCCAGTCCAGGGACGTGGCCAGCCGCGTGGTGGCTTCCGTGAGGAAGCGCAGGTGGGTCTCCATGCGGCGCTGGTCGGTGATTTCGCGCACCACGCCGCCCACGCCCAGCAGCTCCGTGCCGGAGCGCACGGGGAAGTACGTGGCCAGGAAGGTGCGCGGCTCCGGGCCCACGACGTACTCCACCGGGTCGTCCACCACGGCCATCTCCGACTCCAGCACCTGGCGCAGCAGGTCCTCGATGGGGGCACCCGCCGGACCCATCAGCTCGCGGGGCGTGAGGCCCAGGTGCTTCTCCAGGGGGATGCCGTTGTTCTCCGCGATGACCTTGTTGAGCCGCACGTAGCGCAGGTCCTGGTTCACGAAGCCCATGCCCACCGGCGACGCGGCGAAGAAGGACTCCAGCATGGCCGCGGAGGCGTCCCGTTCACGCAGGGCCTCGCGGGCCTCGCGGTACAGCCGGGCGCTCTCCACCGCCAGGGCGGCGCGGCGCGCGAACTCCGTGGCGTAGCCCAGGTCGCGCTTCGTGTAGCGGCGCGCGGGCGACGCGGAGACCAGGTTGATGATGCCGAAGCGGCGCCGCCCCACCGCCAGGGGCAGGAGCATGGACGAGCGCGGCGCCAGCGCCTCCAGCAGCTGGCGGTGCTCGGGCGAGAGGGACACCGCGTCCAGCCACGGGGGCGTGATGTCCGCGATGAGCACGGGCTTGCCCCGCGCGAACACCCGGGCGAGCGGCGAGTCCGAACCTGCCTGTGGTGGGAAGGACAGGGTCTGGTCCAGCAGCGACTGCTTCCTCGGGTCCCTCGCGCTGACCGCGAGCCGGTGCAGCGCGCCGTCCGACCCCAGCACGTCCACCATGCAGAAGTCCGCCCACTCCAGCGTGGCCAGCCGCGCCACGGCCTTGAGCGTGGTCTCCCAGTCCAGGGACTCGGCGAGCAGCCGGCTCGCCTCGCTGACGAAGAACTCCGCGCGCTCGGTGGCCTTGCGCTCGGTGATGTCCACGTTGATGTTCACCGCGCCCACCAGGCCGCTCTCCGCCGAGTACAGCGGCGCGGACGAGTTGAGGATGGTGCGGCGCGCGCCGTCCCTCCCGACGATGTCCACCTCCTCGTTGGAGACGGTCTGCCGGGTGCGCAGCGTGCGCGCCACGGCCCACTCCTCGCCGCGCAGGCGCCTGCCGGTGCCGGGCCAGTACGCCTCGAAGGTGCCGAAGTGCTCCAGCTGCATCCGCGCCAGCGCGGCCTGTCCCCACAGCGCGCTCGCGGCGGCGTTGGCCGCGAGCAGGCGTCCCGCCGTGTCCACGATGACCACCCCCACCGGCAGCAGGTGCAACACCGTGCGCAGCCACTCCTGCGGCACGGGTGTGGACTCCGCCAGAAAGGTGCCAGTCGGCTCGGACATGGGCGCGGAGCCCCCCTCCCCCGCGGGAGGCTCTACGGTGGGGGTGGCGGGGGGCCGGGACCACCCGACCCGGGTTCCATCCGGCTTTCCGGGAGTTGGCACCGGCCTCCACCCGGAGGCAGGGCAGGGGGCTTGATTCGGAGCGGCCGACGGGGCGTCATTCGGGGCTTTCGTTCACGGCCGCGCTTCCAAGCGGCCGGGCTGCAAGGACAGGTGGATGGGAATCGCGTGCGTGGTGCTGGACTTCGATGGGACCTTCACGGACGTGCTGGCGGAGGGCGAGCCCTTCCTCAAGCACTTCCAGGACGCGCTGTACGGGGTGCTGGGGCAGGACGCGTCCCAGGCGTGGGCGGAGGAGGTCGCCGCGCTGCATGAGGGCGTGGACCAGTACGGCTGGGAGGTCGCGGGGCGCATCGTGGCGCCGGCCACCGCGGACCCCTACCTGACGGCCACCTGCACCGCGCACCGGCTGCTCAAGCGCTTCGGCAAGGGCGACGACGAAGCGCTGCGCACGGACACGGTGCAGACGCTGTACCGGGAGGCGTACCGGCACTCGGCCACGGCCTTCAAGGCGGAGGCGAAGGAGGTGCTGGAGGCGCTGCTCGCCACGGGCCTGCCCGTGTCGGTGGTGACGAACGCGCACACGGAGCTGGTGGAGGCGAAGCTGGACAAGCTGGCCCCCAAGGGCCGCGAGCGGCTGAAGGTCTTCGGCGACGCGCGCAAGTTCCAGCTGGAGGACACGGAGCCGAAGGACGCGCGCTTCGACGCGCTGCCGGAAGCGCTCCACCTGGACGGCGTGCTGGGCCGGCCGGTGTACCTCAAGCGCGGGCGCTACTTCTCCGCGCTCAAGCGCATCTGGGACGCCACGCACACGGGCCCGGAGTCCACGCTCGTCGCGGGCGACATCTTCGAACTGGACCTGGCCATGCCCGCCGCGCTGGGCGCGCACGTGCAGCTGGTGGAGCGCGCCAACGTGATGCCCTACGAGCGCGCCGCCGTGCAGCGCCTGGGCACGCGAGGCAGCGCGGACAAGAGCCTGCGCGCCATCCTGCCCCGGCTGCGCTGAAGACGAACGAAAAGCCCCGCCTCCCGTTTGAAGGGAGGGCGGGGCTGTCCGTCAAGGCACCGCGCGTGGGGCGCGAAGCTTAGACCTTGGCGCCCGGGGTCGCCTGGAACAGGTCGTTGAACTCGGTGAACGCCTTGTTGATGTTCGCCTTGATGTCAGCGGTCAGCTCCCGCTTGGCGACCAGGTCGGAGACGATGTTCGGGTACTTGCTGTCCACGAACTCCAGCATCTCCTTCATCCAGCGGACCACGTCGCCCACCGGCACCTGGCGGATCCACCCGCGCTTGCCGGCGTCGTCCTTGTTGGTCGCCGCGTAGATCTGGATGACCTGACGCTCGACGGAGAGCGGCTCGTACTGGCCCTGCTTGAGCAGCTCCACCATGCGGGCGCCGCGCGCCAGCGTCTCCTGCGTGGCCTTGTCCAGGTCGGAGCCGAACTGGGCGAAGGCGGCCAGCTCGCGGTACTGCGCCAGCTCCAGCTTCATGGAGCCCGCGACCTGCTTCATGGCCTTGATCTGCGCCGCGGAACCCACGCGCGACACGGAGAGACCGACGTTGATGGCCGGACGGACGCCGGCGAAGAACAGGTCCGTCTCCAGGAAGATCTGCCCGTCGGTGATGGAGATGACGTTCGTCGGGATGTAGGCGGACACGTCACCCGCCTGCGTCTCGATGATGGGGAGCGCCGTGAGGGAGCCCGCGCCCTCCTCGTCGGACAGCTTGGCGGCGCGCTCCAGCAGGCGGCTGTGGATGTAGAACACGTCGCCCGGGTACGCCTCGCGGCCCGGCGGGCGGCGCAGGAGCAGGGACAGCTGGCGGTACGCCACGGCCTGCTTGGAGAGGTCGTCGTACACGATGAGGCCGTGCATCTTGTTGTCGCGGAAGTACTCGCCGATGGCGACGCCCGCGTACGGCGCGAAGTACTGCATGGGCGCCGGGTCGGACGCGTTCGCGGCGACGACCACCGTGTACTCCATGGCGCCGTACTTGTTCAGCTTCTCCACCACCTGCGCGACGGTGGACTGCTTCTGCCCGATGGCGACGTAGACGCAGTAAACGCCCAGGCCCTTCTGGTTGATGATGGCGTCGATGGCGACGGCCGTCTTGCCCGTCTGGCGGTCACCGATGATGAGCTCGCGCTGACCGCGGCCCACCGGCACCAGCGCGTCCAGCGCCTTGATGCCCGTCTGCAGGGGCTCGTGCACGGACTTGCGCTTCACGATGCCGGGCGCCTTCACCTCCAGGCGGCGGTGCTCGGTGGCCTCGATGGGGCCCTTGCCGTCCACCGGCTGGCCCAGCGCGTTCACCACGCGGCCCAGCAGGCCCTTGCCCACCGGCACGGAGGCGATCTGCTGGGTGCGCTTCACGGTGTCACCCTCGCGGATGTCCTTGAACTCACCCATGATGGCGACGCCGACGTTGTCCTCTTCCAGGTTGAGGACCAGCCCCTGCACGCCGTTGGCGAACTCCACCAGCTCACCGGCGAGCGCACCCTCCAGGCCGTACACGCGGGCGATACCGTCGCCCACGGACAGCACGGTGCCGGTCTCGGCGACGGTGACCTTCTTGCCGTAGTCCTTGATCTGCTCCCGGATGATTCTGCTGATCTCGTCGGCGCGGATTTCCATGGGCGTCTAGCGTCCTTGCGGAGGGGGCGGCCTGAGGAAACGGGGATGGCCGCCGCGAATCTTGATGTACCGGGTGGCCCCCTATCACGGGCACCGGGACTCTCGCAACGCGCCACGCGCCAGGGCCTTCCCCCACCCCCGCACCCCTTTATCGCGCACGTAAGCAGGCACCCCGGACGTGAGGGGCCCCGCCTGCTCGCAAGCCCAGGGAGCCCGGCGCCGGGCCCGGCTTCAGGCGCCGGACGCGGGGAGGCCATCCTCGCGGGGCAGCCACACGATGAAGCGGGTGCCGTCCGCCGCCCCCGACTCCACGGAGATGCGCCCGCCATGGGCCAGGGCGATCTGCCGCACGATGAAGAGCGACAGCCCCAGCCCGTCATCCGCGGAGCACAGGGCGCGGTGCTTGAACGGCTCGAAGAGGGTGCCCTGGTACTCCGGCGGCACCCGGCAATCCGGGTCGTGCACCTGCACCGTCACCCCGTCGAAGCGCCCCGTCAGTTGGAGCACCACGGAGGAGGACACCGGGCCGTGGTGCAGGGCGTTGCCCACCAGGGAGTCCATCAGCTGGGAGATCCGCTCGCCGTCCCAGGTGCCCTTCAGGTCGCCGCTGGCGACGAGCCGCAGGTCGCGGCCCGGGTGGGCCCGCTGCCGGTCCGCCAGCACGCGCTCCGCCAGCTGGCCCAGGTGGACGGAGGAGGGGTGCACGGGCAGGCCGTTGGACAGCCGGGAACGGGTGAAGTCCAGGAGCTGGCGGATCAGCCGTTCCACCCGGCGCACGCCCTGGCCCACCCGTCCAACCTGTTCGGTCAGGGCTTCTGGCATCGACGGAGCGTGCTGGAGGGCGAGCACGTCGCACTGGAGCGACTGGAGCGGGGCCTTGAAGCCGTCCCCCGCCGCGTCCAGGAACTGGTCGCGGAAGTGCTCCATCCGCATCAGGCGCTCCTCGGCGGCCTTGCGGATGCTCACGTCCCACACCGCGCCCATGCGCACCGAGCGGCCCTGGAACGTCGCCGGCCGGCCCATGACCTCCACGGGGATGCGGCGGCCGTCGCGGTGGAGCACGGCCAGCTCGTACGGGGCCTCCACGCCGCGGTCCATCACGTCGCGCGCGGGGGCGCGGAACTCCGGCGCCACGCAGTCCAGGATGTTCCGGCCGATCAGCTCCGCCGTCTCGTAGTAGCCCATCAGGCGGCCCAGGCCGGGGCTGATGTCCAGGAACTGCCCACGCTCGTGGAAGAAGTACCCGTCGCAGGAGATCTCCACGATGGAGCGCATGTGCTCCTCGCTCGCGCGCAGCGCCGCCTCTTCGCGCAGGCGCGCGGAGGAGTCTCGCAGGAGCAGGAGCACGCCCGAGGAAGGGGCCGCAGGCATGGCGCTCACGGTCAGGTGGCGCAGCGTGCCCACCTCGCCGAAGCGGCCCGACACCAGCTCCTCCGCCACGCGCTCACCGGACTGCGCCCGCGCCAGCAGCGGAGACAGCGGCGGCGCCAGGCCGGGCCACGCCTCCGAGAGGAAGCGCCCCACGCACAGCTGCGCCGGGCGGCCGCTCAGCGAAGCCAGCAGGTCGTTCATCCAGACGAGGCGGGAGTCCCCGTCCACCAGCGCCACCCCCCAACCCGGCGCGTTGAGCAACGCACCCAGAAAGGGCAGGGTTTCCTCGGGAACCCCCGGGGACGGAAGGGCTCCGGGAAGCCGTTGGAACACAGGCTGCGACATGGGCGGGTGGTCTCGGAAAACGCGGGCTTGTCCGCGTTGCCCAGAAGTATACCCATTCCCAGAGCGGACGGGAAATACAGGTTTGACTAGGACTACGGGGCAACCCTGACAACCCGGCACGTCTGCCGCACCGGGAGTGAGGGAGGGGTTACTTCAGCTCGCGGCGCAGCTGCTCCAGCTGGGTGCGCAGGGTGCCGTCGTAGAGGGTGCCACCGACCTGCGCGGCCACACCGCCGAGCAGGGACGGATCCACCTTGGTCTCCAGCACGACGTTGCGCTGGGTCAGCTGCTGGAGCGACTGCTGGAGCTGGGTGAGGGCGTCCGCGGAGAGCGGGGCGGCGCTGGTGACCTGGCCCCGGACGCGGCCCGCGCGGGCGTCCGCCATGTCGCGGTAGAGCCGGGCGATGTCGGGCAGGTAGCCCAGGCGGTTGCGGTCCACCAGCAGGCGCACCGCGTTGGCGAGCGCGGGCTCCGCGGGGGAGGGCATGGCCTGGAGCAGGGCCTCCACCACGTGGCTGCGCTGGGCGCGGCTGTAGGCGGGGTTGAGCAGCACGTCCGACAGGTCGGGGCTCTGGCCCACGACAGCGGCGAAGGCGTTGAGCTGCTCCGCGACGGCGTCGGTGCGGTTGCCTTCCGCTGCGACGTCGAGGATGGCGCGGGCGTAGCGGCGGGCGATGGAGACGTTCACCATGACGCTGGCGCCCTTAGCATGGGGCGTCCCTGGCGGCAATGATGCCGGCGCCATGCGTTGGATCTCCGTGGCCGCTTGGGGCCTCCCGAGGTCCATGGAGAGAGCGGGCGGGGAAGCGTCCCCGGGTGTGTGCTGGTGACCGCCCCCGGGCCCTTGAAGGCAGGCCGGCGCCCGGCAACGGACGGCCGGGGTGCGACAGGACTTGGCGGAAGTGGGCGCTTACCCGTAGCGTGGGCCCCACCCTCGCCATGCAAGAACCTGTCATCGGCATCGACCTGGGCACCACCAACAGCGTCGTCGCGACCGTGGAAGAAGGACGCCCGCGCCTCATCCCCTCACGTGCGGGAGGACGCCTCACGCCCTCGGTGGTAGGCCTCACCCGGGCGGGCGACCGCCTGGTGGGGCAGCCGGCCCAGGCCCTGGGGGAGGAGCACCCGGACGCGGTGGTGTGGGCCACCAAGCGCTTCCTGGGACGCCGCTACACGCCAGAGCTGGTGCAGCAGGCGAAGGCGGTGGTGCCGTATCCCCTGGTGGCCGGCCCCACGGGCGACGTGCGCGTGAAGCTGTCCGGCCGCGTGCTGCCCGCGACGCAGGTGTCCGCCTTCATCCTGGGCGAGCTGCGCCTGGACGCGCAGGCGCACTTCGGACGTGACGTGCGCAAGTGCGTCATCACCGTCCCCGCGAACTTCGACGACAACCAGCGCCAGGCCACGCGGGAAGCGGCGGCCATCGCGGGGTTGGAGGTGGTGCGGCTGGTCAACGAGCCCACCGCGGCGGCGCTGGCGTACGGCCTGTCCCGCGGCTTCGAGGGCAGCGCGCTGGTGTTCGACCTGGGCGGCGGCACCTTCGACGTGTCCATCCTGGACGTGAAGGCGGGCGTCTTCGAGGTGAAGGCCACGGGCGGCGACCACGCGCTGGGCGGCGAGGACTTCGACCAGCGCATCGTCCAGTGGCTGCTGGCGCAGGTGGAGGACGCCTTCCAGGAGGCGGTCTCCAAGGACGCGCAGTCGCTGCGGCGCCTGAAGGTGGCGGCGGAGGCGGCCAAGCGCGAGCTGACCGAGTCCGAGGAGGCCCTCATCTCCGTGTCCGGCCTGGGCGACCACACGGCGGGCGTGAAGCGCTTCACCGAAATCAACACCGCGCTCACGCGCAGCTTCTTCGAGACGCTGTCGGAGCCGCTGTCGCGCCGCTGCCTGGACGTCTGCAAGAGCGTGATGGCGGAGGCGCGGATGGATCCGCGCTCGGTGGACGTGGTGCTGCTGGTGGGCGGGATGACCCGCGTGCCGCTGGTGCGCCGGCTGGTGGCGGACTTCTTCGGCCGCGCGCCCTCCACGGACGTGCACCCGGACGAGGCCGTGGCGCTGGGCGCCGCGGTGCAGGCGGACGAGCTGGTCCGGCAGGCGGGGCAGGCGCTGCTGCTGGACGTGGCCAGCCAGAGCCTGGGCGTGGGCGTGATGGGCGGCCGGGTGAAGCGGCTCATCCCCAAGAACACGGGCGTACCGGTGGTGGCGAGGGACATCTTCTTCCCGGGCACCTCCGGCCAGTCCGAGGCGCGCATCCCCGTGTACCAGGGGGAGAGCGAGTTCCAGGACGAGAACCACAAGCTGGGCGAGGTGGTCCTCAAGAACCTGCACGTCGCCAACCGCGGGGAGACGCCGCTGGAGGTCGTCTTCGAGTTGTCCGGCGAGGGCATCCTCTCCGTGCAGGCCACCGACCTGACCTCCGGCCACATGGAGCTGGTGCGCCTGGAGGCCCGGGCCGGCCTGCCGCAGGGCGAGGCGGAGAAGCTGGGCCAGGAGCAGTCCCACTACGCCCAGGCGCAGGGCGTGGTGGACGCGCGCAAGGCGGAGGAGACCTTCCGCAAGCTGTTGGAGCGCGGGGAGAAGCTGGCCCGCCTGCTCCAGCAGAGCGCCCGGGAGAACCCCAGCCCGGAGGCCGAGTCCGCCGTGGGCACCGTGCAGCAGCTGCTGGTGGGCGGCAAGGACGCGCTGGCCGCCGGTGACGCCGCGCAGTGCGCCCTCATTGCCCGTCAGCTCACGAAGTTGCTGTCCGGCCGCGCGGAGCCCCGCGGCTGACGTCCCGCGGCGCACGGAAAAGGCGTCCACCAGCTCACGTTGTGGCGCCGGGTCCGTGGTGCCTTCCCTGGAGTCCGCGTATCTCCGGGAGTCATGACGACCCCCGGCTTTTCTCCTCGCCCGAGAGATCTGGTCTTCGTGGTGGACGACTCGCGGACCGCGCGGGACGTGATGCGGCTGCACCTGTCGCGCATGGGCTGTGACGCGGTGGGTCTGGAGGGGGCGGATGCGTGCCTGGCGGAGCTGGCGCAGCGGACGCCGGCGCTCATCCTGATGGACCTGCACCTGGAGAAGCTCCAGGGGGACGAGGCCTGCCGCCTGGTCAAGGCGCACCCCGCGGGGCGCAACGTCCCGGTGGTGATGTTCACCGCGGCGGATGAACCCCATGAGGTGATGCACTGTGGGCGCGCGGGCGCGGACGACTTCCTGCCCAAGCCGGTGAGCCAGGAGGCGCTGGCGGCGAAGGTGGCCGCGGTGCGGTTGTCGCGTGAGCGCGCCTGGACGGGCCCTCCGCGCGGCCGGGGCGTGCTGCTGGTGGAGGGCGGCCGGTTCCTGCACACCTTCCTGGGCGGAGCGCTGGAGCACGAGGGGATGCACGTGCTCTACGCCAAGGACCTGGATGACGCGGCGGCGCAGGCCGTGGCCCAGGGCGAGCGGCTGGACGGCTTCGTGGTGGACGTGTCGCGGCTGCCTCGGGAGGCCCTGTCGCTGGCCACGCGCCTGCGCGAGCAGTTCCCACGCAAGCCGCTGGTCCTGATGTCGCGGGTGGAGGAGGCACCGGACGTGCTGGAGCGCGCGCAGGAGCTGAGCGGCGCGCCGCTGTTGCTCAAGCGGCAGCTGGGCGCGGACGAGCTGCTGGCGAAGGTGCTGGCTCGCCTGTCGCAGGGCACGCTCCCCTTGAGGGCCGCGGAGCGGGTGCCCTTCTTCACCGTGGTGGAGTTCAACACGCCGGGTGGCCCCACGCTCAGTGGCTTCAGCCATGACGCCAGCCCCCAGGGCCTCTTCGTACGCACGCTCACGCCCGCGCGCGAGGGCTCGAGGCTGTCCCTGCGCCTGGTGATGGCCGGCCAGCGCACGCCCTGCGAGGCGCAGGCGGTGGTGGCGTGGTGCAACCCGCCCGGGATGGGGAGCGCGTTCCGCTCGCAGACGGGCATGGGCCTGCGGCTGGAAGGCATGGACGCGCAGCTGCAGCAGCGCTTTGTGCGCTTCGTGCCCCAGTCCCTCGGTTTTCCCACCGCCAGTCCCGTGCGCGCCTCAGGTTTCTGAGAGCGGCGGGTGACCCCGCGCGCCTCCCAACCCCCCGCAATCACGGACAGAAGCGACGGGATTCTCCCCTGGCATGGGCGTGGCAAAGCGCCGAGCCCCGCGAGGCAGTCGACTTTCGAGGGAGGATTCACGCATGCGTCTACGTCTTTTCGGAACGGTGGGGCTCACGCTGCTGGCGGTGGGGTGCGGTGACGGGGGCAAGGCCCCGGAGGGCCTGGACAACGAACCCGTGCAGCAGTCGCTGAAGCTCACGACCTTCGACGACTGCTCGGCGCTGGAGCAGTACATCGAGGACACCGCGACGAAGCAGATGCGCGCGAACCTGGAGCAGCAGAAGCCCGGTTATTGGGATCGCTTCGGCCGGGGGACGCGCGGCGGCGTCGTCTTTGGCCCCATGCCCGCGGAGGACTCGGCGGGGGGCGGCGTGAACGCCGGCGGCGGCAGCCAGGCGCCGAATGACTCCACCGGCACCAACAACCAGGTGGAGGGCGTGCACGAGTCGGACTTCGTGCAGAACGACGGCACGCGCATCTTCGTGCTGTCGGGCAACCGGCTGTACGCGCACCGCTCGTGGCCCGCGGAGCAGCTGACGCTGGCGGCGACGCTGGAAGTGGAGGGCTGGCCCCGGGAGATGCTGCTCGACGAGAAGAACCGGCTGGTCATCGTCTCGCAGGTGGCGCTGTCGCTGCCGGGCACCCCGACGAAGGTGGGCGGGTGCGTGGGCGGGGGCATGGTGCCCGTCGCGGACATGGCCTGCTACGGCTTCGGCTGCGGCTACTACAACGCGGACAGCACCAAGGTGACCACGGTGGACGTGTCGGACGTGGCGCACCCCACGGTGGTGGATCAGGTCTACCTGCCCGGCGTCTTCAACCAGGCGCGCCGCGTGGACAGCAACGTGCGGCTGGTGCTGTCGGACGCGTTCCGCTGGCCGGAGGACGTGAAGTTCTGGGTGGAGTACTCGGAGGACCTCTACAAGGACGAGGGGAAGCTCACCAAGACCATCGACGCGCTCATCGTCGAGAACGAGAAGCGCATCCGCGCGAACACGCTGGACCAGTGGTTGCCCGCGGGCCGGCACGTGGACGCGGACGGGGTGACGACGGCGCTGCCCACGTCTTGCGGTGACTTCTACCGGAGCAACGCGCCGTCCGCGCTGGGCTTCGTGACGGTGGCCTCGCTGGACCTGGACGCGCGCACGGCGGCGCCGGGGCGCACCAGCCTGGTGGCGGAGCCGGGCACGGTGTACGCGTCCAAGGAATCGCTGTACCTGGCGCACTCGCATTACTGGTGGTGGCCGCAGCCGGGGCAGAAGGACTTCACCTACCTGCACAAGTTCGACCTGCGCCAGCCGGGCCGCGCGGTGTACGCGGGCTCCGGCACGGTGGAGGGCACGCCCGTCAACCAGTTCGCCCTGGACGAGTACCAGGGCGTGCTGCGCATGGCCACCACGGTCACCACGCGCCTCCCGGAGCCGGAGCACCAGGACTGGTGGTGGGGCCGCACCACGACGGCCAGCCGCGTGACGACGCTGGGCGTGAAGAACGGGCAGCTGGCGGAGCTGGGCCGCAGCGAGGACCTGGCCGAGGGTGAGCGCATCTTCAGCGCGCGCTTCGCGGGCCCGCGCGGCTACGTCGTCACCTTCCTCCAGGTGGATCCGCTCTTCACCTTCGACCTGAGCGACCCGGCGCACCCGCGCAAGGTGGGTGAGCTGAAGGTGCCCGGCTTCTCCACGTACATGCACCCGGTGGGTGACCACCACCTGCTGACGATGGGCATCCACACGGAGCCCAACGGCGGCTGCTGCGGGACGAGCACGCTGAAGCTGTCCCTCTTCGACGTGAGCGACCTGGCGAACCCGAAGGAGGCCGCCACGCAGCTGGTGGGCGAGGCCTACGGCTGGAGCGAGGCCCTCTACGAGCACAAGGCCTTCAACTACTTCGCGGCCAAGGGGCTGGTGGCCATCCCGTTCACGGACTACTCGAGGTCCTACTCGTCCTATGAGAACTACTGGCAGGGCTTCCGCACGGAGCTGCGCGTGTTCCGGGTGGACCTGGCGGCGGGCATCTCCCCGGTGGGCGCGGTGCCCATGTCGGACCTGTTCAAGACCACGGGCATGCCGCAGTGGAGCTACTACTACGTGCCGGATGTGCGCCGCAGCGTGATGGCGGATGACTACGTCTACGCCATCAGCGACGCGGGGGTGCGCGTGTCGAAGGTGGACAGCCTCCAGACGCCGCTCGTCACGGTTCCGTTTCCGGTCAGCACTCCCTGACGGGGCGGGCGGGCGTCAGACGGGGTCGGGGATTGCGTCGCTTGCACCAGCGCAATCCCTTCCCTATAGGCCCCGTCATGCCGCCCGAAGCCGTCGAGCCCTCCGTGTCGTCCTCCCCCCCGGCCCGCGGCGCGAAGGGGGAGCTGCGCGCCCTGCTCCGGCTGGCGATTCCCCTGTGCATCGCGCAGGCGGGCCAGTCCCTGATGAGCGTGACGGACACCTTCATCGTCGGCCGGGCCGGTACGTCCGCCCTGGCGGCGGTGGGCCTGAGCCACGCCCTCTTCTTCGCCGTCAGCAGCTTCGGTATGGGGCTGATGATGGGCGTGGACCCGCTGGTGTCCCAGGCCATTGGCGCCGGCCACCCGCGCCGCGCTCGGGACGTGCTCTGGCAGGGCGTGTGGTTGTCCGCCTTCGTGGGCGTGGTGCTGTGGGCGGTGCTCATCACCGTGCCGTCCGGCCTGCCATGGGTGGGCGTGGCCGAGGAGCAGATCGTCCAGGTGCGCGCCTTCCTGCACTTCCGCGCGCCCAGCCTGCCCCTGATGCTCATCTTCCTCACGGTGCGCGCGTACCTGCAGGCCATCGGGACGCCCCGGCCGCTGGTGGTGTCCGCCGTGCTGGCCAACATCATCAACGTGATGCTGGTGCCGCTGTTCGTCTTCGGCGGCGAGTCGTTGCCCGCGTGGGCGGGACCGCTCACCCACGTGCCGGCCATGGGCGCGGCGGGCGCGGCGCTGTCCACGCTCCTGTGCACGGCGCTGGAGGTGCTCATCGTCGCGCGGGCGGTGCAGGCCATCCCCGTGCCGGGCACGCCGTCACGCAGGCCGGTGAAGGCGGATCAGCTGCGGGCGTTCCGGGTGGGGCTGCCCATTGGCCTGCACATCGCGGCGGAGGTGGGCGTCTTCGCGCTGGCGGGCGTGCTGTCCGCGAAGCTGGGGCCGGAGAGCGTGGGCGCGCATCAAATCGCCATCTCCTTCGCCAGCCTCACCTTCACCATGGCGCTGGGCATCGGCAACGCGGGCAGCGTGCGGGTGGGCTGGGCCGTGGGCGCGCACGACACGCCGCAGGCCCGCAGGAGCGGGCTGATGGCCTTCGCCCTCGGCGCGGGGGTCATGTCGCTCGGCGGGCTCGTGTTCGCGCTCTTCCCCCGGAGCCTGGCGACGCTGGCCGGAGCTCCGCCGGAGGTGCTGCCGCTGCTGCTGCCCCTGCTGATGGTGAGCGCCATCTTCCAGGTCTTCGACGGCGTGCAGGGCGTGGGCGCGGGCGTGCTGCGCGGCGCGGGACAGACGCGCTTCACCTTCGTGGCCAACATCGTGGGCCACTACGCCGTGGGCCTTCCCCTGACCCTGCTCCTGGGCTTCCACCTGGGCATGGGCGTGCTGGGCATCTGGTGGGGCCTGTGCGCGGGCCTCATCACCGTGGCCGCCGCCGTGCTGTGGCGCTTCTGGCGCGTCAGCGCGGGCACCCTCCGGCCCCTGGAGGGCTGATGGGGGTTGTTGGGGTGTAAAATTCCAGTGTAGGGAAAAGTTCCAAGAATCTAGGAAACGGCCGCAACCTGGATCTGGAAGTCCCGACAATTGTCCCAGGAGCCTACATGTCCAACTACCGCATCCGTCCTGGCGACACCCTCTCTGGCCTGGCCGCTCGTTTCGGCACCTCCGTGCAGAAGCTGGCGCGCGACAACAACATCTCGAACCCGGACCTCATCTTCTCGGGTCGGACGCTGCGCATCGGCCACTCCAGCCGCGACAGCTTCGACGCGGGCGGTGGCCGTCAGGGCGTCCGGGGTGGGCGCGGCGTGGGCGGTGGGCAGGACGTGGGCGGCCCGATGGGCGTGGCCCCCACCGGCGGGACCGACAAGGGCCGCCGGCTGGCGGAGGCGGCGCGCGCGGCGGCCATGGGCATGGGCGGCTACAACAGCCAGGGCCTGTGCGCCACGGGCGTGAGCCGGGCCATCCGCAACTCCATGGGCATCGGCGTGTCGGGCAACGGCAACCAGATCGACAACAACCTGCCGCGCGACAAGTTCCGCCAGGTGGACATGTCCCTGGAAGACGCGCTGAAGATTCCGGGCCTCGTGCTCACGTGGGAGAGCACCTCCACGCGCCTGGGCAGCATCTACGGCCACACGGCGGTGACGCTGGGCGACGGCCACTCGTCCGCCAGCGACTTCATCGAGCGCAACACGACGAACAGCGGCCGCTCGGGCTTCAAGGTGTTCATGCCCATCGAGTAGCCCTCCGGCTCCTCACGATGGCGCATCACGAAAGCCTCCGGGTCCTTCCGACCGGAGGCTTTGTCGTGTCCCGAGTCCGGCATCCGCCGCGACTTCAGGCCGGCAGGTACTGGCGGATCATCCGTCGCCACACGGGCCAGTCGTGGGTGCCGCCGTCCCAGATGGACAGGTCGTTGCCGATGTCCTTCTGCCAGAGGACCTTGGAGAGGTTCTCGTTGGAGGGGCGGCAGAAGTCGTGCTCGCCCACGGCCAGGGTCATCTCCACGCGGCGCAGGGCGGACAGGCGCCCCAGGTCGTGCAGGTTGGGCAGCCACTGCGGCGCGGTGTGGAAGTACACCTGTTCGTCGTGGTGGCCGTCGAGGAAGTCCTCCGTCTCGAACTTGCCGCCCATGGAGATGAGGCGCTGGAAGACGTCCGGGTGGCGCAGGCCCACGTTGTACGTGTGGAAGCCGCCCAGGCTGCACCCGGCGAGCGTGAGGCGGCCCCCGGCGGCGCGGCCCTTCGCGAGCGGCACCACCTCATGCAGCAGGTAGTCCTCCCACTGGGCATGGCGGGCCACGCGCACGGCGGGGGCGACGTCCTTGTTGTACCAGGACTCCTCATCCACCGAGTCCACGCACACCACGACGTAGCGGCCCGCGGCGATGCCGTCCGCGATGGCGCTGATGAGGCCGAAGTCCTCGGCCTGGAAGAAGCGGCCCTTGCTCGTGGGCACCAGGATGACGGGTTCGCCCGAGTGCCCGTACAGCAGCACTTCCATGTCCCGGTTCAGCCGCGGGCTGTGCCAGCGGTGGTATTCGCGGTTCATGGCCGCCACCTTACCCGGCGCGTTCGCGGCGCGAATACGACCGCCGGGCGGACGCGCACCGGTCAGCCGCCAGTGAACACCTGCCGGGGTTGCTCCACACCTCGCCAAGGGGTGAGGAAGGCATCCGCCTCCTTCGCGATGAGCTCCAACGAAGCGGTCAGCTCATGGCCGTCATCCACCTCCACCAGCCGGACGTGGCGCTTGCCCTGGGCCCACTCGCGCGAATAGCGCACGTCGCAGGTGTCGTCCTGGCGGCCGTGGATGATGAGGGTGGGCACGCGCACATCGGGCCAGGGGCCGCGCTTCGTTTCCATGAGCTGGGCCTCCTCCATGACGCCGTGGTGCACGCGCGTGCGGCGCTTCTCCGCGTGGTCATCCGTCTCCAGGTAGCCCGTGCGCTTCCACTCGGCCCAGGCGTGGGGGCCCAGGCGGCGCTGGAGCTGCTCCACGAAGTGGAAGGCGGGGGCCAGCAGCACCAGTGCGCCCACGCGCGCGTCCTGCTCCGCGGTGCGCGCGGCGACGAGCCCGCCCATGCTGGAGCCGATGAGGACGGCGCGGTCATGGGGCGCGCCCAGCGCGTCCCGCACGGTGTCCAGCATGGTGTGCAGGCTCAGGTGCTCCAGCGACGGCACGCGCAGGTTGAGGCGCTCCAGGGCAATGCCCTGCTTCGCCCAGTGCGCGTCCAGCCAGACGCCCTTGGCGGAGAGGGGGCCGGAGGCGAAGCCGTGCAGGTAGAGCCAGCGGGGAGCAGGGGTGGGGGGCGGCGCGTTCATGGGCGCGCACTGTACCCGCGCTAGAAGCGCAGCACGGGTCCGGCGACGATGCTCTGGAGCGGTTTGGAGCACATGTCCACGCTGACGCCCGCGCTGGCGCTGGTGTCTTCCGCGGCCTTGGTGAACTTCACGTCGCAGAACTGGATGGCGGTGGCGATGGAGATGCCCCACCGGTCGGAGATCCAGCCGTCCAGGCCCACGCGGAAGGCCATGCTGGTGACGTCGAAGTCCTCGCGGCGCAGCTGGCCCAGGCTGTCCGGGGTGAAGGGCTGCGACCAGCTCTTGGCCAGGCGCGCGCCCACCCACGGCGTCACCGGCTTGTCGCCGAGGAAGCGCAGGCGGGCTTCCAGGCCCACGGCCGTGTAGTCCAACTGCACGCGGCTCAACTCGGAGGGGTTCTGGGCCTCGGCGAACTGCTGGCCCCAGGTCTGGGTGGTCTCGAAGACGACGCCCAGGGACAGGCCGGGCGGCGTCTCCACGGCGAGCCAGGCCTGGAGGGCGGGGCCCTTGGCGCGCCAGTCGCTGAAATGATCCAGGGTGATGCCCGCGCCCAGGGAGGCATAGCCGTGCCACCCGTCCGCGACCGCTGGCCCCGAGCACAGGACGCCCGCGAGGGCCAGCCACTTCCACTTCGTATCCATGCCGCCACTGTATGCCGGACCGGGGGCGAGGCTAGGCTTGCGGGCATGTCCGTATCTTTCGAGGTCGCGGCGGCCGAGGTCCGCGACGCGCTCACCGACGCGAGTCGGGGGTTGGTGGAGCGCGAGGCGATGGTGGAGTTGGTGGCGCTGTCGGCGGTGGCGGGCGAGCACCTGCTCGTGGTGGGACCGCCGGGCACCGCGAAGAGCGAAGCGGTGCGCAGGACGGCGCGCGGCCTGGGTGGTGCGTACTTCGAATACCTGCTGGGTCGCTTCACGGAGCCGTCTGAAATCTTCGGGCCGGTGGACCTGCGCAAGCTGCGCGAGGGGCTGGTGGAGACGGAGACGGCGGGCATGTTGCCGGAGGCGGAGGTGGCCTTCCTGGACGAGGTGTTCCTGGGCTCCACCGCCATCCTCAACACGCTGCTGGGGTTGCTGAACGAGCGCACCTTCCGGCGTGGCCACACGCGCATGCAGTGTCCGCTGAGGGTGTGCGTGGGCGCGTCCAACGCGCTGCCGGACGATGACGCGCTGGCCGCGTTCGCGGACCGGTTCCTGGCGCGCATCTTCGTGGAGCCGGTGCCGGATCCTCGGTTGGAGGAGCTGCTGGAGGGAGGCGCGTCGCTGTGGGCGGACGCGGCGCCGCGAGTGGCGTCGCTCCAGTCCCTGGACGTGGTGGCGCAGGCGGCGAGGCGCGCGGACCTGGGGGCGGTGCGGCCGCACCTGGCGCAGGCGCTGCGGACGTTGCGGGCGGCGGGCATCGCGCTGTCGGACCGGCGCGCGGTGAAGGTGCAGCGGCTGGTGGCTGCCGCCGCGGCGCTGGCGGGGCGGACGACGCCGGGCGTGGCGGACCTGTGGCCGCTCGTCTACGCGGTGCCCACGAAGGAGGCACAGGCGCTGGCGCGCGATGTGCTGCGCGACGTGCTGTCCGCGTCGGAGAACCTGGCGCTGCCGGCCGCGGCGCTGGAGGCGAGCGCGGGGCCTCTGGCTCGGGCCCAGCGCATCGCGCAGGCGGGGCATGTGTTGCTGGAGTCGCGGCCCGTGGACGGGGACGCGGTGGCCGCGTGGCGGCTCAAGCTGGAGGGCGTGGCGCGCGAGATGGATGCGGGCTTCGCTCCGGAGGCACTGCCGGAGACGCTGCGTGCGTTGCGTGGCGCGGTGGCTGCGGTGCTGGCGGAAGAAGCGAGCACTCGCGCGGCGTGATGCTGGTGGCCTCTCCTGTGGAGTTGCCTGCCCCGACGGCACTGAAGGTGCCGTTACTGCAAGGGACTCTGCTCGACGTACTTCGCGAGCTTCTCCAGGGACATCCGCCAGCCGAGCTCGTTGTCCGCGGGCGGTACGCCGGGTGGCAGTCCTTCGTGCACGGAGAGCAGGTCGGTGCCTCCGTCTTGCGCGTCGGTGAGCGTGAACGTGATGATCATCTCTCCTTGGAGCGCGGGGTCGGAGGTCTCGAACTCGGTGGTTTCGATGACCTGTTCGTCCGGCACGAGCTTCACGAAGCGGCCGTGATGCGTGTCCGTGTGCGCGGTCGTCTTGCCGGTCTCCGTGGGCGCGTCGTAGGTGAGCGAGATTCGGAACGCGCCGCCCTCGCGCGGTTCGAAGACGTGCACCTGACTCGTCATGCCGTCGGGCACCATCCATGTCGCGACCGCGCGGGCGTCAATCAGGGCGCTGTAGACGCGTGAGCGGGGGGCCTTCAGGTGGTGGTGGATCCGGGTCGTGCTCATGCTCGGGAGCATGAGCAGGGCTCCGGACGCTGTACAGCTCAAGTCCGGGGGCCTGTCCCGTGTTGGTCCCTCTGTTGGCGCTGACGCCCGTTCGTTAGAGTGCCGGGGTGATCAACGGGCGTGGGATGCGCGGGAGCAGGGCGTCATGAGGCCGCCTCTGGAGCCGGTCGTCGCGGGACTTCCCGTGCGCTGGAGCCCCCGGGCCTTGCCGCTGGAGCCCGTGGCCGTGGCGGGCGTTGGTCCCGTGGCGCTCTCGCTGGGACACCGCGCTTCGCGGGCGGAGGACGCGACGCTCGCATCGTGGACCGGTGTCGCGGGACCGGACGTGCTCGTGCTGCTGGGGGCTGCTGCTTCGCTGCCCTGGATCGATGGTGCGGTGTACCTGGGCCGTGATCCGCTGGCGCCCGCGCTGCTGCTTCCCTGCGCGCTGGAGCCGGATGTGGCTCCTTCGCTGTTGGAGCGTGCGCTGCTCGCGGGGCTGGGCGATGCGCCGCTCGCGGTGCTGCCTGCGTCAGGGGTGCTCGTCTCCGTCGCGGCGGCCAAGCCTGTCGCGCGCGCCTCGTTGACCGCGTGGCTGTCCGCTGAGGCCGCTTCGTGACGACCGCGTTGCCTCCCGCGCTGCGCCCCTGGGCGACGCAGCTGTCCCTCTTTCCGGAGGACCTGGCGCGGCACCTGGGACCGCACGTGGCGCGGCTGTCGGCGGCGGTCGGAACGCTGCGTCCTCGCGGTGAGGCCGAGGGCGGTGAGCCTCAAGGCTATGACGGGCTCTCTCGACGAGGGCCTTTCGAACGGCTGCTCGTCAGTGAGTGGCTCTGGGCATTGGAGGCACCGGAAGAACTGGTGCGCCGCGCGGCGTTCGGCGAGTTGTCGTTCCTCAAGCCCTCGTTCCGTCAGCCGCAGGGGGCTCGGCGCACCGTGGTGCTGCTGGACGTGGGACCGGATCAACTGGGCCTGCCGCGCATCGCGCACCTCGCGCTGCTGGTCGTGCTCGCGCGCCGCGCGGAGGCCGCGGGCGCGGCGTTCACCTGGGGCGCGCTCCAGACCGAGCCCGCTCACGCCACCCATTCGGGCCTGGGCGGCACGTCGTTGCTTGCGTGGCTCGAAGCCCGCTCCACCACGCCCGCGTCCTCACGGCACCTGACCGCGTGGCGCGAAGCCCTGGACCTTTCGCGCGCGCCCGAGGACGTGTGGCTCGTGGGCTCCTCGCGCCTGGGGCGTCTGGAGGACGCGGAGGGGATGTCCCGCGTGGAGGTCTCCGAACCAATGGAGCCCGGTGCGCACCGGCTCACCGTGGACGTGCGGCCCGCGGGCCGTGTTCCCCGTTCGGTGGTGCTGGAGCTTCCGCCTCCGGACGACTGTCTGCGGCTGTTGC
The DNA here is from genome assembly GCF_003986945.1 of Corallococcus sp. AB018. Taxonomy (NCBI): domain Bacteria; kingdom Pseudomonadati; phylum Myxococcota; class Myxococcia; order Myxococcales; family Myxococcaceae; genus Corallococcus; species Corallococcus sp. AB018. Next base: position 30,315 of record NZ_RAWR01000083.1, read on the forward strand.
GCAATCCCTTTGCTTCGCGGCAGGCGGCTTCCCCATTGCAGTCGCGCAAGAGCGACCAGCGGATCGCGAAGTTCTCCTTCTCCGGGGACGGTCGGCGCGTGCTGCTGTTCTCCGCGGATGGCGGCGTGGAGGCCATGGCCGTGCCGCATTCTCCGCGCGCCACCGTGCCCAAGCCCCGGCGCGTCCAGGTGCCTCCCAGGCAGCGCGTGGTCGCGGCGGGATGGCGCAATTCGGGTGGGTTGCTCGTGCTCGCGCGGAGCCAGGGGGCGTACGTGATGCACGGGAACGTGCGCACGCCAACCGGTTACCGGAAGGCGCGCTACCACGTGGCGGATGACTCCATTCGGCCGGATACCGTGCCGGAGGCGCTGCCGTTGGACCTCCTGAGCTGGCTGGATCCGCGTGGGCATGAACACCTGTGGTTGAAGGACGGCAAGGACCGGCTGTTCTCGCTGGCGCCACCCTCCGGTGCGGAGAACGTGGCGATCAAGGTGGTGGCGGAGGACGTCTCCGCGATGGCGTTGGTGAACATGCGTCCGGTCTGCGTGCTGCGGCCCCAGGGCCAGGGAGCAGGTCACGCGGTCATCTCACGGCTCAAGATGCTGGACGAGGAGCCGGAGCGCATCGTTCCGCTCAACGCGCGTGAGGGGGAGGCGCACTTCGGCTACTCGCCGTTTGGGGGGCATCCGGACGCGGGGCTGCTCGCGGTGTGTGACCAGGCACCGGATTGGCGGCTGTTCCAGCGCACGGATGTGTCGACCCTCTCAGTTCCCTGGGGGCACCGTGTGGTGGGCGTGGTGCAGCCGCCCGCGCCTTCGCTGCCCGGGCTGATTGCATTGGATCCGGATCAGCGCACTTTCCGCCTCTTCTCGCTCCAGCCGCCCCGGACGCTCGCGGTGGCCAGTGGCCCCGTGGTGCAGGCCGCGGTGAGCCACGGGCAGCCGGTGTTGGGATGGCTGCTCCCGTCGGGAGAGTTCGTGTTGTGGGACCTGATGGATCAGGCGGTGTTGTATCGCTCCGTCCCGGAGGCCGCGGCGTGAGCCCCGCGTCGGAAGCCGTGCGTCCTCGCGCCCAGGTGCACCGGGGCACCGTGGTGGTGGCTGCCTGGTGGTTCCACTCCGGACTGCTGGGAGAGGCCGAGGCACGCCGCCGCGTGCTTGCAGCCTGGAGTCCCGGGGCCACGGTCTGGGCGCTGGCGGGAGGCCATCTGCTCAAGCTGGCGACACCGTGCAAGATCGCGGTGGGGGCCGCACCCGGATTGCCGCTGGTGCTGGAGTCCGGAGTGCTCACCAGCGCGCCGCTGAGCCCGAAGGAGCGCGAGCGATTGGCGCCTCCGCCGGGAGCCGTCGTGCTGGTTCACGAGGGCGTCGCACGGATGTACGGGCCCGGAGCGCTGCGCCAGGTGGATCCGGGGGCGTGGCTGGACGTCTCGGAATGGCGGCGTGTCCAGGTGAAGGCTCTGGGTGCGCCGCCTCCGCCCCTGAAGGTCGCGCTGGATCCGCTGCCTCCGCCTACGCGCGCGACGTTCGGACCGAAGGTGCCCGCGCTCGCGCCCGAAGCGGAGCGCATGCTGGCGCGCATGGCGGGGCGGGAGGTCCCGGTGGTGCGAGAGGGCTTCTTCGCGCGGCTGCGGCGGGCCTTCTCACGGAGGCCCGGCGACGCACTGCTGACCGTCCGTCGTGAAGGCTTGTTCTCACGGTTGCGCCGTGCCTTTCGCACGGAGACGCAAGGCACACCGGGCAACGCGTTGGCCCCGAGTCGCGCGGGATGGCTCGACCGTCTGCGGAGCGCCTTCTCCTCGAACGCGGGTCACACCTCCGCCATGGGCACTGGCGTACGGGTCGGTTGGTTCTCACGGCTGCTCGCTGGAATGCGCGGAGGTGACGCCGCAAAAGCCTCACAGGTCTCCAGCACCCACACACGTCCCGCAGAACCCGAAGGCCCGGGCGCACTCGAGCAGTTCAAGGAGTGGATGCTCCGGAACACGCCCCTGGGGCAGATCGTGGGACGGCGCAAGGGGGACTACCTGCGCCACCTCTTCGAACTCTTCGAACAGGGCAACCTCGACGAAGCCCTGCGCCACGCCATTCCCCTGGGCAAGGACCCGGACGCACGCGCGAAGCTCGCGCTCGGTGTTCCCGGCCCGCGCGAAGAGCTGCGCATCCAACCTCGCGGCCGGAGTGGTGCCGCGCAGTCGTTCGGCGGAGGCCCCGCCGTGTTCGAGGCGCTGCGCGAGCGCTACCGCGAGACCTTCCGCCGCCTGGAGCGCGAAGGCCGCATCGACGAGGCCGCCTTCGTCCTCGCCGAGCTGCTGGAAGCGGCCGAGGAGGCCGTGTCCTTCCTGGAGCGCCACGGCCGCTTCCAACTCGCGGCGGAGCTCGCCGAGGGACGCAACCTTCCGCCGGGCCTCGTGGTGCGCCAGTGGTTCCTCGCGAAGAATGTGGAGCGCGCGGTGGCCATCGCGCGGCGCTCGGGCGTGTTCGCGGACGCAGTGTTGCGCCTGGAGAAGACCCATCCCGCCGAAGCACAGGCCCTGCGCATGTTGTGGGCGGAGTCGCTCGCGGAGGCCGGAGACTGGTCGCGCGCGGTGGACGCCGTGTGGCCTGTGTCGTCCGCGCGCCACATCGCACGTGCCTGGGTGGAGCGGGGCATCCAGGCCGGCGGCACGGGCAGCGCGAAGCTCCTGGCGCGCCTGGCGCTCGAGTTCCCGGATGGCTTCGGCGCCGCGCGCGACGACATCCAGATACTGCTCTCGGATGAAACCCCGGCACGCGCTCCCGAACGCCTGGCCTTCGCCACGGAGTTGCTGCGCGCGGACGCCTCCGATGCCCGGAGCGCGCTCCTTGTCCCCACCGTGCGCTCGCTGATGCGCGACGAGGTGGTGGAAGAGCTCCCCTCCAACGCCAGTCTCCTCCAGCAACTGCACGCGCTGAAGGATCCCGCGTTGGCCGCGCTGCGCACGGACCTGCCAACGCCGCGTGCCTCGCAACGGAGCCCCTGGTCCGAAACGCACGACCTGCCGCACGTGCGCGTGTGGCTGGACCGGAGCCACGCGGGCGCCCACGCCGTGCATGACGCCGTGGTGCTGCCGGGCCGGCGCGTGCTGCTCGCGCTGGGGGAGGCGGGCGCGCGGCTGGTGGGCCCGGACGGACGCACGCTCGCGAGCTTCGACGTGCCGGCGTTCTCCCTGGTCCTGTCCGCGCAGGGAAACCGCGCCCTCGCGCTGGCTCGCCGGGGTGACCTGTGGCGCGTGTCCCGGCTGGACCTGGTGGAGCGCCGGGCCACGCGCTGGTGCGACCTGGAGCTGGATGCGTGGGCCCCCACCTACGACGGGGAGCGGTGGTTCACCGCCATGCGCGACACCGTGAGCATGGTGGACACGCTCGCCGCCGAGCCGCGCTCCCTGTGGCGCGTGCCGGAGGTGGGAGGCGTCGTGCTCGAGATGGCCGTGGACGCGAAGCACCTGTCCTTCCTCGTGCTGCACCTCACCCCGGGCCAGGACTTCGAACGGCTGGAGCGCTGGACCTATGAGCTGGAGGACGGCCCCGTCCTGCGCGGGCGCGCGGACATGAAGGACCTGCGGGAGACACTGGACGCCCTCGCGCTCACGCCCGATGGCGAGGCGATGGGCGTGCTCATCGCGCCCACCGAAGACGAGGAGCCCGGACCCTGGCCCTACTACGTGGCGCCCATCGTCGCGCGGCGCTTCCACCGCCCGTCCCGGCAGGACGGGGAGCGCATGGGCGTGGTGCTCACTCCCTCCTGGAGCGTGACGCGCTTCCAGAAGGGCGAGCTGCACACGGCCGTCCTGCGCACCGTCGCCGACCACCCCCGCGTGACGGTGGAGTTCTCCGGCACCCCGCCCCAGGTCGTGCGCCTCATGGAGGACTGGTGCGTCGTCCACGACCTGCTCGGCCGAGTGGTGTGGCTGGACCTGCACTCCGGCGAGGTCCACCGCGTGCCGGTGGTGTGAACCTCGACGTCAGGCCCAGCGCATGTGGCTGGGCACGATGACGATGGTCGCCGTCAGCGCGCAGGCCGCGTCGTCCACCACCAGCACCACGCGCACGCCCTCCACCGTCACCAGCAGCGAGGGCTGCTCGCTGTGCAGTGCCATCAACCACGACGACGCCAGGGGCAGCTCCGAGGCCGCCAGCTCCGAGGCGCGCAAGAGGTGCACGCGCACCGCGTGACGGACCGGGGCGGGCAGGGCGTGCAGCGCGTAGAGCGACTCGTCCGTCAGCCGCAGCGCGTACGGCACGCGCGGGGGTTCCTTCGGACGCCCGGGCAGCTCGCGCAGGCGCTCTGCCAGTGCCTGCACCAGCGCCTCCGGCTGCTGCGGCTTGTGCAGGAAGCCCACCACCCCGTGCAGCGGCACGTCCGGAGCACCTCTCGCCGAGGACATCAGCATCACCGTCAGGTGCCGCAGCCGCGCGTCCGTGCGCAATTGGCCGTACAGCTCCCATCCATCCAACCGGGGCAACACCAGGTCCAGGAGGATGAGGTCCGGGTGCTGCGCCCGCGGGCGATGACGCAGCCAGTCCAGCGCCTCCGCGCCGTCCGCCACGGACGACACCACGAAGCCCGCTTCACGCGCAGCGCGGCCCACACCCTCGCGCCATGTCCGATCGTCCTCGACGAGCAACAGATGGTGGACGCCGAGGGCCATCCCTCCATTTGACTCGCTTTTCCTTGGTTTCTTGAAGTGAACCCAGGGTCTAGTGGGCTCCCCAGCGTCACCTGTCTGACAGTGTGCCCCGACGACTGTTCCCCCCAGACGCCCACCGTCTGACCGCTCGCATCACCGTACCACTGTCATCTTGCAGTTGAGCTGTAGATGCGCACCCTTCGCGGCGCTCATGGCCTACCGCTGCCAGCTGGAATCCCCGGTGGTGCGCACGCTCACGGCGTGTACGCCCGCGGTGCGTGAGCGGCTTCAGGCGGAGCTGGGGGCGCTCGCCAGCCGGATGCCGGGGCTGCCGGTGCCGCCGTCGGGGCGGGAGGGGGCGACGGTGCTCGCCTGCGGCTTCCAGGTCCGCTACCGCGTGGAGCCGGGCGCGGGGCTCCTGCGGTTGACCGCCCTGTGGCCGCTGGGCCTGGTCCGTTCGCCTTCCTCCTGACACGTCGCCAGACGGTCCTTGTCGCATGAGAAGCGGGGGCCTAAGTCGGAGGTGAGCTCCTCTTCCCCCGGATGCACCCCAGGCCCCTTCGCCCGCGAGCCTCGCACCGTGTCCCTGACCCTGGCCGACTTCCTCTTCCAGTCCCGTGACGTCCTGCAGGACGCGTGGCTCCACGAAGCCCCGGGCTCTGGTGACACCTTCACGCACGGGCTGTCCGCGGTGGCGGCCCGCATGTCGAACCCGGACGCGCGCGTCTCCGACTCACTGGCGCGCGAGCTGTCGCTGCTGGTGCAGGGCTCCAACGGGCACCCCACGACGACGAACTTCCGGCGCCTGCGCGACACGGTGCTGCGGCTGTGGCGCGAGCGGGACGGCGGGGGCCAGGGTGACGAGGAACAGGTGGAGCGCTTCCACGACGCCGTGGACGCGGTGGAGGCCGCGGCGCTGGAGGCCCATGTCCAGGCGCGGATGCTCGCGTCGCGCGAGGCGGCGGAAGCGGCGCGCGAGCAGGGCGCCCCGGACGCGTCCGGCCCCCAGCGTTGGGAGGACATCTTCACGCACCTGGGCGTGGGCGTGGCGGTGATGGCCGCGGAGGACAGCACCTTCGTCGCGGCGAACCCCGCGCTCGCGCGCATGCACGGGCAACCCGCGGAAGCGCTCAAGGGCCTGCGGCTGGAGGACCTGGTCGCGCCCGAGTCGCGCGGCGCGCTGCCCCGGCACATGGCCGCCGCCAGCTCCAAGCCGTTCCACGAATACGAAGCGCTGCACCTGCGCCGCGACGGCAGCCGCTTCCCCGCGTTCGTGCACGTGACGTCCTTGAGGGACGCCACGGGTCGCCGCGTGGGCCGCGCCGCCACGGTGCTGGACATCACCCAGCGCCGTCAGGCGGAGGCGGAGCGGCAGCGCCTGCTGGCCACCATCGAGGCGGAGCGCGCGCGGCTGGCGGCGGTGTTGGACCAGCTCCCCGCGGGCGTGCTCATCGCGGAGGCGCCCAGCGGCCGGCTGCTGTTGGGCAACCGCGCGCTGGAGTCGCTGCTGGGGCATCCGTTCCGGCCCTCGGCCAGCCTGGCGGACTACGAGTCGTCGCATCAGATGTTTACCGCGGACAACCAGCCGCTGGCGGACGACGCGTGGCCCATGGCCCGCGCGCTGCGCACCGGTGAGACGCGCCAGGCGGAGCCGCTCCAGGTGCGCCGGCCGGACGGCACCACCGCGCACCTGCTGGGCTCCAGCGCGCCCGTGCGCGACCGGGACGACCACATCGTCGCGGGCGTCGTCACGCTGGTGGACGTCACCGAGCGCCGCCGCGCGGAAGAAGCGGCGCGGGAGGCGGCGCAGTTCGGCGAGCGGCTCATCGCCATCGTCAGCCACGACCTGCGAAACCCCCTCAACGCCATCCAGCTGTCCGTCACCAAGCTGATGCACGGAGACGCGCTCCAGGAGCGGGACCGCAAGGCGGTGTCCCGCATCGCGCGCTCCGGTGAGCGCATGGCGCGGATGATTTCGGAGCTGCTCGACTTCACCCGCAGCCGGCTGGGCGGCGGCATCCCGATTGAGCGCGTGCCCGGCGACGTGCGCGCGGTGGTGCGCCAGGCGGTGGAGGAGTTGGAGGCGGCGTGGCCGGAGCGCTCGCTGACGCTGAACGTGGGCCCGGGCCGCTACGACGGCGCCTGGGACGCGGGCCGGCTGCTGCAGGTGGTGAGCAACCTGGGCGGCAACGCGCTCCAGTACAGCCCGCCGGACTCATCCGTGCGCTTCACGCTGTCGGACGCGGACGCGCACGTGGTGTTGGAGGTGCAGAACGGCGGAGACCCCATTCCGCCGGACATGCTGCCGCGTCTGTTCGACCCCTTCCGGCGCGGCGCGGGCAGCAACACGCACGGCGGCCTGGGGCTGGGGCTCTACATCGTCGAACAGGTGGTGAAGGGCCACGGAGGCCGCATCGAGGTGCGCTCGCGCGCGTCGGAAGGCACCGTCTTCCGCGTGCTCCTGCCTCGCGAGCCGGCGCAGCCCGCGACGCCGCCGGCTCAGTAGGCGGCGGCTAACTGCGACTGCGCGGAGGAGCGGAACGGCTCCAGCGCGCGCATCAGGTCGTCCAAATCCAGCGGCTTGGGGATGGACGCCCGGATGCCCTGGGGCACGGGGCGGGTGGCGCCCGCGCCCGACACGACGATGACGGGCAGGTTCGCGAGGCGCGGCTCCTTCTGCACGCGCTCCATCAGCTCCCAGCCGCTCATCACCGGCATCATCAAATCCAGCAGCATCACGTCCGGGGTGGGGCCGCGCCTCAGGCGCTCCCAGGCGTGCAGGCCGTTGCCGGCGACCTCCACGGCGAACCCTTCCAGCGTGAGGAACTCCTCCAGCATCTCACGGCTGTCGACATGGTCTTCCACGAGGAGGATGAGGCTTCGCATGGCTTCCGGGAGCCTCCCCCCGTCCGGCCCCGTCCGATAGACCCCGTGTCCAGGGAACGTCCAGCCCTGGACGATAGGCCATTGGCACTGTGAGGCCCGCGCCACTCGGGGTGCCTTGGAGGGCAGGCGGCCGAGGCCATCCCCGCGAAAAGCGGATGGGGCCTCCCCCTTCCAGGCGCCAGGAGCGCGGAAGGCGAAGGCCCCACCGGGGACCTCGGGCTACAGGTCTGTTCAGCCCTGGTACTGGTGCACGGACATGATGGGGTAGTTCATGGACGTGAGGCTGATGCGCTGCGAGCCGTCCGAGTTCACGTTGTTGGAGCCGATGAACTGGGGCTTGCCGTCCTTCCAGCCCGCGAACATCACCACGTGCTGGCCGTCGCCCACCTTCATGGAGACGACGTCGCCGGGCTTCGCGTCCTTCAGGTCCACGCGCTTGAAGTTCGGGTCGCGGTCCAGGTTCCCCTGGAGCGTCATCACGGACGCGCTGTGCTGGCTGTCCTTGATCTGCCCGGCCTGCTCCAGGCACGCGGAGACGAAGTTGGCGCAGTTGACGTTGTTGGGGACCCAGTCCTCCATGTCCGCGCCCACGCCGGTCTGCTCAAGCTTCAGCGAGCCGGCGTTCTTGCCCATGTGCGACATCGCGATGTCGAAGGGGCTGCCACCGGGGCCACGCGTGCCCGGGCCCGCGCCGCCCGGAGGCGCCGTCACGTTGCCCGCGCCGCTGGAGCCGCCGGAACCGCCGCCGCGCACGCCCTGACCCTGGGTGCCGGGCTCGAAGCTGTCGCGCGAGCCGGGGATGTTCAGCGTCTTGCCCGCGTAGATGAGGTCCTTGTTCTGGATGTCCGGGTTGGCCTTCATCAGCGAGTCCACGGACGTGCCGTAGCGCTTCGCCAGACCAGAGAGGGTGTCGCCAGACTGGATGCGGTAGCTCATGGGGGGGCTCCTATGGGAGCAGTGACCCGGAGGTGGTCACCGGCTGCGATTGTTTCCATTCTCGCCATTCAAGAACCGGTGTTGCGTCCCCCACCTGCTTTTCACTCCTGGCGCACATGTGGGCGAATTGGCGTACCTGGAGCGGAATCCGACCCTGGAAAGGGCGCGCATCCGCGACACGGCCCCCCGGTGGGCCGCCCGGGGGGGCCGTGTCGCGGTGCGCAATTTCCGGGGATTTAGCGGCTCTGGGCGTCGTGCTTCTGGCGGGCGATGCGGCGGCTGAGGGCGTCCTGCTTCGCGTCGATGCGGGCGCGCTCGGCGGCGTCCAGGTGGCCGTCGTCCCGGCGGTCCTGGCGGATTTCACGCTGGAGCGAGCGGTGCTGGCGCTCCAGGCGCACGGCCTCGCGGCCCGTGAGCTCGCCGCTCTTCACGCCCTGCTTGATGCGCTGCTGCTGGTTCACCTGGCGCCGGTCGGCCTCCGCGGCCACGGCCGGCAGCGCCACCGTCAGACCCAGCACCGCCGCGAGCATCCCCAGTCCGTTGCGCTTCATGGTGTGTCCTCCTCGATGGGCGCGGGCGTCGTGCCAGCGCGTCGTCCTTGGAGGGTTGAACCCGGGATTCGCGCGGGGGTTGCGGGCGGCGCTCTTGACCGGGTGCGTCCAGGTGGGTGGCCCTTATGAAAGGGGAAACAATCCGAGGGGATGGGGACGTGCTGCACCCTTGAACGGGTGGGAGGGCCCGCGCATGGTGGCGGGGTGACGACCATTGCTCATCCCGACTTCACGGCGGCGCGGTTCACCAGCTACCCGGACGCGCGCTTCACCCCGGCTCCGGCGGACGGCGTGCTGCCGGAGGGCTTCTTCACCACGACGAACCTGCCCACGTACGTGAGGGTGGACGGGCGGTGGCGGATGCCGCGCGAGCCGCGCATGGACGGCGCGCTGGTGCGGGACGCGGCCGGCGAGCTCTGGGTGCGCGAGGGCCGCCGGGTGCGCGCGGGCGGGCAGGTGGTGGTGGGGGAGGCGGAGG
>NZ_RAWR01000084.1:0-39727 GCF_003986945.1 Corallococcus sp. AB018
TATAAGGGACAGGCCCTGCCCGGATGACGCGGAGGCCGCGTCCAAGAAGAAGGGCGGCAAGCGCCCCGCGCCGAAGTCCCCGGCGCCTCCCAAGAAGCAGCCGTAGCGGCCGTCGCCTCGGGGTCCGCCGCTCCCGTGCGGCGGGCCCGGCGTCGACACGGCGGAGCTACTCGACGATGAAGTCCGCGGCCGTGCGGCGGCGGCCGGCCACCACCGACACCACCGCGCGGCCCTTGCCCACGGCCGTCACGCGGCCCTCGGGCGACACCGTCACCACGGCGGCGTTCGAGCTGAACCACTCCAGCGGCACCTTCTCCAGCGCCACGCCGTTGCGGTTGTACGCGCGCGCCTGGACCATCACCGACTGGCCCTTCTTCTTGAAGGTGTACGAGGTGAGGTTCAGCCCCAGGCGCGCGAAGTCCGGCGGCACCACCTGCACGGCGATGGCGCGGTGCAGGTGCCCCAGCGTCGCGGTGACGGTGGCCACGCCGGCCGACGCGGCGATGAGCTCGCCGCTCTCCACGCGCGCCACGGCCTCGTTGCTGGAGCGGAAGTCGGGCGCCGCGTCGGGGATGACGTGGCCCGCTTCATTGCGCGCCACCACGCGCACCTTGAGGGTGCGCCCCACCTCCACGAAGTCCGCGCCCGGCGCGCGCACGTCCAGCGACGCGAGGATGGTGAGGTCCAGCGGCAGCGCCGCCTTCGCCCGTCCGCCCTGCACGCCGATGATGGTCTTTCCGGACTTGCGCGCCACCACCGTGCCGTCCTCCAGCACGGAGGCCACCTCCGGCGCGGAGCTGGTCCAGCGCAGGCGCGTGTCCATCATCTTGCGCCCATCCGCGTCCAACACCGTGTAGCTGAGCGGCAGGTTCTGCCCCTGCGTGCGCAGGTAGCGCAGCTCGGGCTGCTCCAGGGTGATGGTCGTGGGCGACGGTCCGCACGCACCGAGGACACCCAGCGCGAGGAAACCCAACAGGGAAAAGGAGATGGGGCGTGAGGTCTTCACGAAGGCAGGCACGGGGGCAGGTGGGGAAGGGCCGAGTCTACCGGTGGAGCACTCAAAGGGCGTGAAAACCGCGAGCGCCCGCGTCGAAGTCCGCGCGCCTGCACGCCTGCTGACGACTACTGCCCACTTCCACGTCGCGGGGTCCGGGCCTCCATCGACCCCAACACCTGCGCGGCCAGGGCCTCCCCCTCCCGCCAGCCCGCCACCCGGGCGCGCTCCCTCGCCTGCTCCAGCCGCTCGCGCGCCTCCGGCCCCCGGCCTCCCGCCACCAGCAGGCGCCCGGCGTTGTAGTGGATGCGCGCCACCTCCTGGGCGTCCCCACCCTGCTCGGCCAGGGCGAGCGCGCGCTCCAGGTCCGACAGCGCCTGGGCCGGCTCGCCCGCGAGGACCCGCAGGCCCGCGAGCTGCGACAGCGCCCGCGCCTGGCCCACCGCGCTGCCCACCGACCGCGCCTGCTCCGCCGCGCGCGTGAAGGCCACCCGCGCCCGGTCCAGCTGCCCCAGCCGCTGCTGCAGCCGGCCCAGGAGCAGGTAGTGCTCCCAGAAGAAGTCCGCCACGTGCGGGGTCCGGTTCCCCATGCGCTGGAAGGCGCGCGCCAGCAGCTCCACCGCGGCCGTCGTCTCGCCCTTGGCCTCGCGCACGCGCGCGAGCTCGCCCAGCACCAGGGCCTCGGCCTCCGGATCCGAGCCCGCCGGCCCCTGCGCCATGCTGAGACGCACCTCCGCGTCGTCCACGCGCCCCAGCTTCAGCTCCGCGACGGCCAGGCGTCGCGCGGCCTCCGCCCACCGGCCGGGCGTCTGCATCACCGGCACGCGGTCCAGCCACGGCGTCACCAGCCCGTCCACGGCGGCGGGGTCCGTCTGCGTGAGACATCCCGCCGCGCGCGCGAGCACGTCCAGCTGCCAGCGCACCACCGCCGCCGTCGCGCCGGGCGCCCGGCCCAGGGCCCAGCGGAAGAACTCCACCGCCGAGCGCCACTCGCCTCGCGCCGCGAACCAGTCGCCCGCCCGCTCGCACGCGACCGGCGCGCCGGAGGCACCCGCGCCCAGCAGGTGGTCCGCCACGCGCACCTCGCGGGCCGGCTCCTGCACGAACGCCTCGTCCTCCAGCGTCTCCGCCAGCTCCTGGTGCGCGCTGCGCAGCTGCGGGGGCGACAGGCGCTCGCGCAGCACCTGCCGCGCCTCCTCGCTCGTGAAGCGGAAGATGCCGGGCTGCCCGGGCACGGGCACCACCCACTCCGCGTCCTCCAGCACCCCGGCGCCGTCCGTGGCCGTCAGCGACGCGCGCACCAGCTCCGCGGAGAAGAGCGAGCCCTCCACCGCGGCCCGCTGGAGGAAGCGCAGCGACGCGGCGGGCAGCAGCTCCAGCCGCGCGCCCAGGGCCTGCCCCAGGCCTTGCGGCAGCGCCGCGGGGGACAGCGGGCCATTGGACTGGAAGCCGCCCTCCGTGCGCTGCAACACCCCCACCGACACCAGCAGCCGCACCAGCGCCAGCGCATGCGCGGGATTGCCGCGCACCCGGTCCGCCACCGCCCGCTCCAACGACGGCGACAGGGCCAGACCCAGGCTCGCGGTGAGCAGCGCGTTCAGCTCCGACGGCGACAGCCCCTCCAGCACCGTCACGGGCAGGGATGCCAGGGACGTGGGCACCGCGTCCACGTCACCCGTGGCCACCAGCGACACTCCCAGCTCCTTCGCCGTGAGCAGCCCCGCGAGCATCTCCAGCGACGGGCCGTCCACGCGGTGCACGTCGTCCACCAGCAGCAACAGTCCGGTCGGCTTCGCCACGCGCTGGATGGCGTCCACCACCGCTCCGTCTCCCGCCGGCAGGAGTCCGCCGCCCACGGGCGCGCCCCGCGCGAGCCTCCGCCAGAGCGCCGCGGCCTCTGGTTCGGAGAAGCCCAGCCCCGACAGCGGAGGCAGCGACGCGTCTCCGCCCGTGGCGGTCCGCGACAGCGCGGCGAGCACCGTGCGCCACAGTCCCAGCGCTCCCGCGGAACGAGGGTCTCCACCCCACGCGTACACCACGCGCGGCGAGGCGCCCGCGGCCAGCTCCGCCACCGCCTCCAGGAAGCGGCTGCGTCCCACACCCGAGGGCCCCACGAAGAGCCGTGCGCCGCCTTCCCCCTTGCACGCCGACTCCACCACCATCGCCGCCTGGGTCAGCGCCTCGTCGCGCCCCACCAGCGCGTCCACGCGGGTCGCGGGCGCGCCGGACTCCACCCGCCACGCCGTGCCGCCGGGCAGCTCGCGCGCCATGCCGATGCGCACCCCGCCCGACTCCACCAGCAGCGCCTTCACCGAGGCGCCCACCAGCAGTTCGCCAGACACCGCCGCGTCCGCCAGCGCCTGCGCCCGCTCCAGCCCCAGGCCGGACAGCCGGGGCGCCCCGGCCTCCGCGCTCGAGCGCACCACGCCGGACTCCAGGCCCCGCCTCACGCTCAGGCCCGCGCCGCCCAATTCCTCCGCGCACTTCAGCGCCCGCGTCGCGTCGTCCGCGCGAACCTGCGGCAGGCCAAAGGGCAGACACCAGTGCGTGTCCGACAGCGCCATCGCCTCCACGTGGTGGCGCGCGGAGGCCTGCGCCACCACCTCGCGCAACCGGGCCGCGTGGGCCGGCTCGCCCGCGACCACCAGCAGCGTGAGCCGGCGCATCTGCGCCTGCGCGTCCATCGCGCGGATCTTCACCGTGGGGCCCGGAGCCTCGTCTCCCAGGGCCGGAGGTCCGTCGTCGTCCCCGGTGGCGGACGGCGGCGCGGCCAGGGCGGAGGCCAGGGGCGCGGGCACCTCCATCGTCGGGTCGGTGGGCGGCTCGTGCACGGCGCCGTCGCCGCGACGCGCGGGCGCCTTGGCCGTCGGCGCGTCGGGGAGATCCTCGTCGCCCAGGTGCATGGGCGGCTCGCGCAGCGCGGGCATCAGCGGGAGCTTGGGCGCGGCGCCTCCGGACGAGGGCGTGAGCGACTTCTGCGCGGCGTCCACGCCCATGGGCGTGAGCGAGTTGCCGCACGCGGGACAGAAGCGACTGGTCGCGCTGGTGGACTGGCCACAGCGCGGGCACGACACGTTGGAGGGCTCGCGGACCTGGGGCAGCCCGGGCTCGCCGCTGCCCGCGTCGCGCAGCCGCGCCAGCACCGTGTCGCCCACCAGCCGCGTCACCACCGCGGGGACGCTCTCCTCCGGCGGCTCCGGCGTTTCATCCAGATAGGACTGGAGCGCGCGGGCCACGTCCGCGCAGCGGGCGAAGCGCTGGCCGGGGGCGCGGTGGAGCATGCGCAGGATGATCTGCTCCAGCAGCGGCGACAGCCCTTCCACGAACTGCGAGGGCCGGGGCACCGCCGCCAGCGCGATGCGCCGCATGGCCTCCGCGGGGTTGTCCGTGTCGATGAACGGCCGGCGCGTGCACAGCTCCCACAGCACCACGCCCAGCGCGAACTGGTCGCTGGTGCCGGAGACGGGCTCGTTGCGCACCTGCTCCGGCGACATGTATCGCAGCTTGCCCTTGAGCACTCCCGTGCGCGTGCGGCTGGCGCGGATGGTCGCCTTGGCCACGCCGAAGTCCACCACCTTCGTCAGGCCGTCCAGGCGCACCATGATGTTCTGCGGGCTGATGTCCCGGTGCACCAACTCCAGCGACGCGCCCTGGCTGTCTCTCGCGTGGTGCGCGTGGTCCAGCCCCAGCGCCGCGTCGCGGATCATCTGCGCGCAGACGCGGTGGGGCAGCGGCGTGCCGGCCCGCTGCGACGCCTTCGCCAGACGGCCCAGGTTCTCGCCTTCGATGTACTCCATGGCGATGTAGAACGTGCCCTGCCACGCGCCGACCTCGTACAGCGAGACGACGTTCGGATGGTTCAGGTGCGCCGCGACGCGGGCCTCGTCGAGGAACATCTCCACCGAGCCATCGTGCTCCAGCAGGTCCGGCAGCAGGCTCTTGAGGATGACGGGGCGCTCGAAGCCGCTGACGCCCACCTGACGTGCCAGGAAGATTTCCCCCATGCCCCCCACGGCCACGCGGCGCAGCACCGCATACCTGCCGAAGATGAGGGAAGACGGGGAAGCACCGGACACCATCGCCCTTGAACCGTACCCAGCGATCCCCATCCCCCGCCAGTCCCCGGCCCTTCGCTTTCGCACGGGGAGCCATTAGCCGTTCCGCCCCCGTGTGGGGTCCTGGCGTACCGGGCATGAGCTACATGGACCCAGGCATGTTTCAGACGTGCCAGGTCAGACGCCCCGCCTGCTCGGACGCACCGGGCGCGAGGGTCAACGGCGACACATACAGCCCGCGCCGCTCCCGCTTCCACCAGGCCCCGGTGCGCTGGCGCTCCGTCCGGGACGTCATCCGGTAGTCGTGGAGCACCGCCCGCACGAGCCGGGGCGGACGGTCCGGGAAGGGGTTGGACGCGAACAGCCCCAGCACCTCCGGCGAGCCCTCCAGCAGCCGCTCCATCAGGGACAGGAACCACGAGGGCGGCGACCCCAGCGCGGCGAACCACATCTGCCAGTCCAGCCGGGGTTGATGCGGGGCGACCTGTCGCGGTGGTCGGTCCACACCCGACGTCTTGTATCGGAACGGGTACTCCCGCCAGTGCACGCCGTCGTCAGAGCCCTCCACCGTGATTTCCGGCCGGTCCACCGTCATCACCGCGAACAGGCCGTAGGAGTTCACCGAGTGCAGCGGCACCACCCGGTCCTCCAGCCAGTCCACCGCCCGCACCAGGCGCTCCGGGCCGCGAGGCCACCACCCCATCCGGCGCAGCTGCTCCACGGTGCCCAGCGTGAGCAATGGCACCGCCGCGGCCACGGACAGCGCCATGCCCGGCACCGACGGCCGCCGCGCGGGCCCGGCATCGCGCCACAGCGCTTCCGGCAACACGCGCCGCAGGGCCGCGTCGTCCAGCAGCCACAGCCCTAGGGCCAGCGACTGGACGTTGAAGAAGCCGTAGTTGCCCGTAGTGATGATGGCCGCCTGCAACGCGGAGAGGATGCCGAAGGCGGCCTGCCGCACGCGCCGGGGACCGAAGGCGAGGAACGGCACCGCCGTCTCCGCCGCCAGCACCGCCGCCGTGCCCGCGTGGCGCACCTGGCGCGGAAGCTGGTGCGCGGCCCAACCGCCGCGCGTGGGCAGGGGCGCGGTCTCGAAGTACACGTCGCACGCGCTCAACTCGCGCCACGTCCGGTCACCCGAGTGGACCTTGCTGATGCCCGACCCGAAGTAGAGCCGGAACACGAGCATGCGGAAGAGGAACACCTCCAGCGCGGACACGTCCCGCTTCCCCAGCCCGGGCCTCACGCCGACCGGTGCGGTGAGCGCGCCCACCAGCCCCATCTCCAGCAGCAGCACGTCCCACTGGAACGACAGGAACTCACGTCCCAGTGACACATAGGACAGATACAGCGCCCACAGCGCGGCGGCGCTCGGGAGCGGGGCCACGTTGAGGAGCAGCGCCAGCGACAGGGCCTGCCCCACGCGGCAGCCGCGCACCAGCGTCGCGTCCGACGCGTCCTTCCAGAACACGGAGGGACGGCGCCAGCGGCCCTGCGCGGCCCAGCGCTCGGACTGCGCGACGTCGCGGATGGGACGGATGCCCTTCTCCCCGTAGAGCCCCAGCACCTGCTTCCCCAGCGACGTGAAGGCGATGAGGAACGTGCCGCCCAGCAGTCTCATGAAGGCCCAGCGCACCAGCCGGTGCTCCGCGGGCTCCGTCACGCGGCTGAACAACCACGTGTCCCACCGCGACGCGCGCCGGCGGTGGTGCGCGATGACCGAATACACCGCGCCCGCCACGTGCCGGACGCCGGGCACCAACCCCAGCCGCGCGGCCAGACGCGTGCTCCAGCGGGGCGACCAGGCGAGCATGCGGAAGACGGCCTCCGCGCCGGACGAGCGGCGCCCCGACGGCTCCACCAGCTGCATCGCCCGCAGCATGTCTTTCTGGGAGATGCCCAGGAGCTTGAGCAGCCACCTGCTCCCGCGCGCGAAGCGCACCCGGCCACCGGTGTCCTGGCTCCAGCGAGCCACCCAGCGCTTGCAGAAGCCGCAGTCCCCATCGAACAGCACCAGCGGTTGCATCTCGCGCATCGGGTCGCTCCTTCGTCCGACGACAAAGGTGCGTGCGGAGAGCGGGATGCGAAGGGGACAAGAGGGCTCGCTGGAGGAGCAGGCGGGCAGCGGAGCGCGCATCCCTGTCATCCGGGGACAGGTGCCTAGCTTTGTCCGCATGAGCGAGCCCAAGGCCCAGGCGAAGAAGACGGATGAAATCGTCCCCGGCGTGCACCACTGGACCGTCTCCGACGACCGGCTCGGCGGCATCCGCAGCGACTCCTACGCGGTGGTGGATGACGACGGCACCGTCACCCTCATCGACCCGCTGCCCATCGACGAGAAGCTCCTGCGCAAGCTGGGCGATATCGACGCCATCGTGCTCACCGCGGGCAACCACCAGCGCTCCGCGTGGCGCCTGCGCAAGGTGTTCGGCGTGCCCGTCTGGGCTCCCGAGGGCGCGCAGGGCCTGGAGGAGAAGCCGGACTTCGAATACGTGAACGGCACCACGCTGCCGGGCGGCCTCAATACTTTCCAGACGCCGGGGCCCACGGAGGCCATGTACACGCTGTGGCTCCAGAAGAGCCCACACGCCGTGGTGTTCATCTCCGACCTGCTGTCACACGAAGTCCGGCGCACGCCCACCTTCGTCCCCGGCGAGTACCAGGACGAACCGCTGCGCACGCGCAGCAGCATCCAGCGCATCCTGGACCACCTGCCCATCCAGACCGTCTGCTTCGCGCACGGCGCGCCCATCCTCAAGGACGGCGCCAGCGCCCTGCGCAAGGCCCTGGAAGAGGACGACGAGTTCCCGCACGCCCCCGCGCCCTGAAGCCTCAGCCCGGAGGCACTTCGCGCACCAGCACGTGGCCCGCGTCCTGGCCCGGAGGCACCAACTCCAGCCGTGCCCCGGCCTCCGCCCGGTCCAGCAGCGTGCCCAACGACAACAGGTCGGTGACGGGGATGCGCGTCGCGGGCGCGGGTGCATCGCCCCGGAGCATCGCCCGGGCCACACGGGCCTCGTCGGAGAGGTCCGTCTCGTAGACGAAGGTGCGCTCGTCGTAGTCGTGCCCACCGGGAACGTGCCCCACCAGCCGCATGGGCCCCAGCCGCGAGTGCACTCGCACGGCGGGGTTGTCCCACTGCGTGACGCCGCGCAGCCGCTTCGCGCGCACCATGCCCAGCGTGAGCAGCTTCACCCACGCGGACGCGCCCCGCCCCGGCAGGAAGCTGAACAGCGACACGCCCACGAACAGCCCCGGCGTCAGCGACGGCGCCACGTAGCACGCCGCGCCAATGGCCGACTCCTCGTCCGCCAGCAGCAGCCGCTCGCGCGCGGGCGCCTTGAGCAGCCGCGCGGGACAGCGCAAGAGCCCGATGGCGCCGGGCAGCAGGTACAAGTCGGACAGCACCCAACGCGGCACGCCGATGCCGCCGAACGCCAGCTGATTGAGCGTGAGGTATTGCCGCGCGAGCTCCGCGTTGTGCTCCGCCAGCAGGTGCGTCACCGGGATGCCGTACGGCGCCAGGTCCAGTGACGGGACGTGCACGCCGGAGCCCAGCGCCTGCAACGACAGATCCGGGGTCGAGGCGAAGAACGCCTGGGCCAGCGACGCGAGCTCACCCGCCATCGGCTTCGATGTCCTTCGCCACGACGTCCAACCGGTACTCGGGCGGAAGCGAGATGCGCGAGGCATCCACCGACGCGCGCGACACGAGGCAGCGCGACGAACCACCGCCCTTCTCCGTCAGCTCCGGCATCGGCATGGACACCACGCGCATGCCCAGGCGCTCGAAGGTCTCCACGATGTGCGCGGGCATCACCGTGGGCGCGAGCAGGTCCCTGCCCAGCGGCAACCCATTCGTCGCGTAGCGGCGGATGTCCGCCTCCGTCACCCGCACCAGCCGGTTCGCCCCAAAGCGCTGCTCCAGGAGCGCCACCGACTCCGGCGCCATCACGTCCGGGCACACCACCAACCGGTCCACCGCCGGCAGGGGCAGCACCGCCATGTTCCCGTGGAACGCGGGCTCGCGCACCTGCACGCGCAGCACCTCGCCGGGGAAGGACTTCTGGGCCGCCTCCAGCCCGTCGAGCGTCGTGCGCCCGCCCCAGAACAGCAGCGTCACGCCGTCGAACGTCGCCACGTCGCCGTGCGCCTCCCAGATGCCCACGCCCGGATCCACGACCTCCAGGCCCAGGCGCCGGGCCAGCGGCGCCCAATGGTCACGCTCCGCGAAACGATGCGCGCTCATCATCTTGGGCAGGAGGAACAGCGGGGCCTGGCCCTCGCGCGCCACCACCTGGCCGCACTCGGCCGCGTAGGGCATGCCCGTCAGCGCGTCCGACGGCGAGGGCAGCGCCACCACCGTGCCGCCTCGGGACTCGATGTGCCGGGCGAGCGTCAGCCACTCCCGCCGGGCGCCACGCGCATCCGCCGGAGCGGCCTCACGGCTGCGGAAGTTCGAACGGCCTCGCAGCGCCCAGCCCCGGCCCGGGGGTGACATCAGGAAGAGGTCCATCATCCCTCGCTTCTAGCCACCGCCCCGGAGCCTCACAACGCATCCGTCTCCAGGCTTGAGAAAACAGTCTGGCAAAATGCAACGCCCGCCCGTCCCCTCTCATTTCCCTCCGAAAGGGGGTTGCCCCACCGCCCCGCGTGCATGGCATCCTCGCGCTTTTTGAGCACAAACGGGGCTGGGGATTCATGCACTTCGAGTTGGCCTTCGTGCTGCTCTTCTCCATCGCGACAGCGGTGGCGATCGCGGCGCGCTACTTCAAGTTTCCGTACACGGTGGCGTTGGTGCTGGCGGGCCTGGGCCTGGGCATCGTGCAGGCCTTTGAACCGCCGCACCTGACGAAGGAGCTGCTGTTCGCGGTCATCCTGCCGGGTCTGCTGTTCGAGGCCGCGTTCCACGTGGACTTCCGCAAGTTCATGAAGAACAAGCTGGCCATCACCTCCATGGCGATTCCGGGTGTGGTGGCGTCCATGGCGCTCACGGCGCTGCTGCTGTCCCCGGCGATGAGTGGGCTGAACGCGCTGGAGGGCTTCGGCCTCATCCACGCGATGGTGTTCGCGTCGCTCATCGTGTCCACGGACCCCATCGCGGTGGTGGGCCTGTTCAAGGCGCTGGGCGCGCCCAAGCGGCTGGCCATCCTGGTGGAGGGTGAGAGCCTGCTCAACGACGGCACCTCCGTGGTGCTCTTCACGCTGGTGGTGAGCGTGGCGGCGGGCCAGGAGTTCACCGTGGGCGGCGCGGTGATGGACTTCATCAAGGTGGCGGGCATGGGCGCCGTCATCGGCGCGGCGGTGGGCTTCGTGGTGGGCAAGGTCATCCTGCGCGTCGAGGACGCCATGGTGGAGATCACCTGCACGGTCATCGCCGCGTACGGGTCCTTCGTGGTGGCGGAGCACTTCCACTACTCGGGCGTCATCGCGGTGGTGGTGGCGGGCATGGTGTGCGGCAACTGGGCGGCCCAGGAGGGCATGGGCCCCACGGTGCGCATCGCGGTGGAGAGCTTCTGGGAGTACCTGGCGTTCGCGCTCAACTCGGTGGTGTTCCTGCTCATCGGCCTGGAGGTGAAGCTGTCGTCGCTGCTCGACTCGTGGCTGCCCATCCTGCTGGCGTACGGGGCGGTGATGCTGGGCCGCGCGGTGGTCGTCTATGGCGTGTCCGGCCTGTTGCGGTTCACGTCGGAGAAGCTGCCGTGGAAGTGGAGCGCGGTGCTCACCTGGAGCGGCCTGCGCGGCGCGGTGTCCATGGTGCTGGTGCTCGGCCTTCCGAACGACTTCGCCCACCGCGAGCTCCTGGTGAACATGACGTTCGGCGTGGTGGTGCTGTCCATCATCGTCCAGGGGCTCACCATGGCGCCGGTGCTCAAGGCGCTGGGCATCACCGGCATCAAGGACGTCTACCAGGAGCAGTACGAGCTGGCCCGCGGCAAGCTGGGCGCCATCCACGCGGCGCTCGCGTCGCTGGAGACCATGCGCCGCGGCCGCGAGATTCCGGTGGACGCGCTGGAGCCCCTGGAGCGCGACTACCAGCAGAAGGCGCAGGCCGTGGAGCAGGAGCTCATCACGCTCAAGCAGCAGTCCAACCGCTTCCACGACGAGGAAAAGCAGGAGGCCATCCGCCGCGTCCTCATCGTGGAGAAGGACGCCCTCTTCAGCGCCTATCAGCAGGGCACGCTCAACAAGGAGGTCTTCGAGCACCTCACCGCGGAGCTGGACGAGCGCATCGCCAAGGCCAAGGACGATGAGGCCCACGTCCCGGAGGAGGACACCCCCGCGTCCCCGCCGCAGGCCCTGGCCTCCTGAGCAGCCGGAGGAGGGCGGCCCCTCAGCTCGCGCCGCCCTCCACCCGCGACTGGAGCACCGCGCCCAGCACGTCCGCGGTGTCCTCGCGCAGCCGCGGCAGGTGCGTGTAGAGCACGTCCTCCACCTGGGCCACCGCCTCCTTCGGCGCGCCCGCCTCGCGCAGCCCCGCCAGCACCGCGTACGCGGCCACCGCCAGCGGCCCCACGTAGCCGCGCGACTCCTCCCAGAACTCCTCGAAGCACGGCACTGCTTCCCCCGCCACCACGCGCGCCAGCCTCCCCAGGCACGCCTCCCAGTAGGCGCGGTGCGCGTCCCGGGCCGCGTCGTCCGCGAACGGGCCCTGGCGCAGCTCCAGCCGCGTGCCGTCCTCCGCGAGGTGGAAGGTCAGCTCCGCCCGGGTGCGTCCCGGCGGCACCGGCCCGCCACCCTCCCAGTCCATCTCCAGCGCCAGGAACCGCCCCGGCTCCACCTGCACGATGCAGCCCACCTGCGAGAACGCACGACCCGCCGAGTCCCTCAGGCCTATCCGGTAGGGCTGGCCCAACGCACCGGGGTCCGGCGCGTGCGTGCGGTAGCAGCCCGGCGGCGCGCCGAACCAGCGGCGGATGAGCGCGGGCTCGGACAAGGCGGGGAACACCGCGTCCGGCGGCGCGGGCAGCTTCCACTCCAGCGTCAGGTCGCTCACGCCCGCACCCCCGAGCGCGTGCGCAGTTCGAAGCGCGGCACGTTCGCCAGCTGCTCCGCGGGCGCACGGTACTGCTCCACCACCAGGCTGATCCGCGACTCCTGCATCGACTCCGCGCCGGAGGTGATGGCCTCCACCTCATGCAGCAGGTCGCCCCGGAACATCACCAGCGCGTTCTGCCGCGGCGTCAGCTCCGCCACCCGACCTCCCCGGTGGTACAGCCGCAGCGCCCCGCCCCGGAGTTCCTTCGGAACCTGGACATACAGCACGCTCACCGCCACCGGGCAGCCGATACTCGGACCGTAGAACTCAAGACTCCGGTCGATGTGCGCCGCGACGTTCCGGCCCTTGCCCACCAGCAGCGGGTTGAGCAGGAACGCGTTGCACTCCGGCAGGAGCGTCTTCGCCAGGTACGGCGCGAACGCCGGGAAGCGCTCGTGGACGTCCGGCAGCGCGTCCCGGCGGAACGTCAGCGAGAAGCCGTACGTGCCGGAGAACTGGCCCGACAGGTTCGACTCTCCCAGGAGCGACGAGCCCAGGATGGCCGAGCGGATGGAGGCCATCGTCTCCTCCGGGAGGACGTCCGGAGTGCGGTGGAAGAAGGTGTCGAGCCGGAAGGCTCCACCCCACGGTGGCTGGAAGCGCATGGCCCCGGAGTCTACCCACCCACGCCGCGCTGCCCCATCCCTCGCCGTCACTCGGGCGGAAGCCCTCCACGCCCCATGCGCAACACAACGCGTCAATCCCTGCCAACACAGCGCGTCAGGGATGATATCAATTTCGCTTATTTATCAGTTATCAGGCCTAAGTCGAATTCTCCGACATCCCACCTTGCGGCTCCCAGGCGTTCAGACTTTCTTCGGACAAGCTACGAAGTCCCCTTCGCAGCGCTCGCCGTCCCACGCCCCATCCACCCCCACAATGGAGTTGCAACCATGAGCCGAAGCAGACTCACGGGAATCGCGCTCGCATTCCTGGCCGTCAGTTGTCTGGCGGTTCCCTCCGCAGAAGCCGCCACGTATGGCGTTACGCCATCGGGCTCATCCGCCCTCTTCTACGTCGACACGACGGACTGGGCGGACATCCACTACAAGCTCAACGACGGCTTGCAGCAGAACATCCGCATGGCGGTGACGGGAGGCCGCAACCAGTACACCGTCACGGGCCTGAGCAACGGCAACTCCATCGACTATTTCTTTACGTACTGGGACGTGTCCTGCGCCTGCGCGCGTGACACGGCCTGGACGCGCTACACGCATACCGGCACGGGCGGCGGTACGGACGCGGGCACGGGCACGCCTGACTCCGGCACGGGCACGCCTGACTCCGGCCCTCCGCCCAACGGCGACGCGGGCCCGGTGGTGCCGCTGTTCACGAGCAGCACCGCGCTGGAGCCGGCCACGGTGGAGAACACCTCCGCGGCCATCATCACCCGCGTGGGCGACCGCGTTCGCGACCGCCACATGCGCGAGGACATGTACCAGGCGTACGACCACTACCTGAAGCTGTACTTCGAGAAGCGCACCCACTGGATTGAAATCGTGGACGAGGTCGCCAAGGGCGGCAGCGTCATCACGGTGAACCTGTACACGATTTATCCGTATGACTCGCCGGACTTCCGCGCGTTCTTCCGCGGCCTCAACACGGTGGCGGAGTACTTCCACAACGCGGACTTCGTGAAGGTGAACGACTACAAGTACACGTCGTCGGTGAACTTCAACGCCAAGGAAGGCCGCGCCATCCGCGTGGGTGACCGGATGGAGCTGGAGATTGGCGTGTTCCTCCAGGCGCCGGTGGAAGGCCGCTTCAACTACTACTCCACGGGCATGCTCTACATCGTGGGCCAGGGCGGCATCGTGCCCTTCGAGGGCCAGGGCGGCATCCGCGACTCCTTCCCGCTGCCGGACAAGGCCTGGGCGGGCGGCCGCACCACGCTGCACACGCCGTTCTCCAACGAGCCGGACAACCGCTTCCTGCAGATGGCCACCAACATGGCGCCGGTGAACGCGCAGCCCTTCGTGGAAGGTCGCCGCCTGCACCACACGAACTTCCGCGACGGCACCCACTCCGAGCCGGACAACCCCATCTTCACCGCGCACGCGAACAAGCTGGGCAACAACTACGTCAACGTGGCCTGCATCTCCTGCCACAAGCAGAACGGCCGCGGCCTGCCGCCCACCACCACGAACACCACGCTGGAAAACTACGTGGTGAAGGTGGGCAAGGTGAACGGCAGCACCGTGACGGTGGACCCCGCGCTGGGCTTCCGCCTGCAGCCGCGCGCGGTCAGCGGCACGCCGGAGGCGGACGTGCGCATCGGCAGCTGGACGACGACGGCGAGCGGCACGCTGCCCGGCGGTACGGCGTACAGCCTGCGCAAGCCCAACTACAGCTTCCTCAACGTGACGCCGACGAACTTCTCCGCGCGCATCACGCCGCAGCTGGTGGGCATGGGCCTGCTGGAGGCGGTGCCGGAGACGCAGATTGCTGGCCTGGCGGACCCGAACGACGCGAACGGCGACGGCATCTCCGGCCGCATGCAGACGGTGAAGGACCCGGAGACGGGCGTCACCCGCATGGGCCGCTTCGGCTGGAAGGCCGGCACGGCGCGCGTGAAGCACCAGGTGGCCGAGGCGCTCAACAGCGACATGGGCGTGACGACCAACGTGTTCAAGACGCAGGACTGCGGCTCGGCGCAGCAGGGCTGCGCGGGCACGAGCACGGAGCTGGCCGACAGCGAGCTGGACAAGATGACCCGCTACATCGCCCTGCTGGGCGTCCCCGCGCGCCGCGACCACTCGGACGCGACGGCGATGCAGGGTGAGACGGTGTTCACCAACGCGGGCTGCGCGAAGTGCCACGCGCCCACGCTGACCACCAGCCAGTACAGCGCGATGAACGAGTTCCGCAGCCAGACCATCCGTCCGTACACGGACCTGCTGCTGCACGACATGGGCGCGGGCCTGGCGGACAACCTGCCGGAAGGCCAGGCCTCCGGCGCCGAGTGGCGCACGGCTCCGCTCTGGGGCATTGGCCTGACGGCGGGCGTGTCCGGCGGTGAGGCGTACCTGCACGACGGCCGCGCGCGCAACGTCACCGAGGCCATCCTCTGGCACGGCGGCGAGGGCGAGGCTTCCAAGCAGGCCTTCGTGAACCTCAGCGCCGCGGACCGCAACGCGCTGCTGAAGTTCGTCAACTCGCTGTAAGGCAACAGGCCGGTTTCAAACACAGACGCCGGGCGGGAGGGGCCATCCGTGCCCCTCGCGTCCGGCGTCGTGCCGTTTCAGGGCGCGAGGGGCGGCGCCTCGTAGCCCACGGTGCCGTCGGCATTGCCGTCGTAGGTGCTGGCGCTCTGGGTGAAGGTGCCGTTCTTGAAGACGAAGACGCCCCAGCCGGCGCCCTGCGACACGAGCGAGTCGGTCAGCTGCAGCTGTCCCCGCCCCGTGCCGCTTCCCACGGAGATGCTGGCCCGGATGTCGCCCGTGCGCGTGAAGTAGTCACAGCAGAAGGGGTCCGAGCCGCCGTGGCTCACCCGCGCGTGGGCGAGGACGTTGTCCGGGTTCAGGGAGAGGATGGAGATGCCCTTCCAGAACCCCGGCGTCTCCGTCCTGCCCGTGAACACGATGGGCGCCTCCGCCGTCCCCCGTGCCACCAGGGAGCCCGTCTCCTTGATGCGGAGCCCGGACTCCGCCTCGAACTGGAGGCGCACCCCCGGCTCCAGGGTGAGCGCCCCCGCGTACTCCACGGTCGTGTCCGGAAGGCCGGTGGAGACACCATAGGGCACGTCCAGCCTGCGCAGCGTCTGCGCCGTGGCGGTGTCCGCCTCCGGCGCCGCCACCAGGTGGACGACGTTGTCGCCGTTGGCCGCCGGCTGGGTGGGGCTGTTCCCGGAGTAGATGCTCGCGCCGTCCAGCGCGCCCGCGGTGGACAGGCTCACGACCACGGGGGCGCCCAGGTTGCCCCGGAAGAGGTTCCGCGAGAAGCCGGGCAGCCGCGCCTTGTTGAAGACGAACAGCCCCTGCGTGCCGCTCTTCTCCACCGTCGTGTGTGAGATCCGCACCTGGCTGCTGGCCCCCTGGTTGGAGCCCACCAGCACGGACGCCCGGGCCTCCAGCCTGCCGCCCGGCCCGTAGAAGAAGTCACAGCAGAAGGACTGCTCGCTGCCCGCGTAGGAGATGACCACGTGCTCCAGCGCGTTCTCCGGGGTGTTGGACTTGAACGCGAGCCCCCTCCAGAAGCCCGGCGTGGGCGTCGTGCCCGTGAAGGTGATGAGCGCGGCCTCGGTGCCCACCGCATGGAGGGAGCCCGTCGCCGTGACGAGCAGCCCCGCGTCGGGACCGAAGCGGACCACCGTGCCGGGGGCGAGGGTGAGCGCGCCACGCACCTCCACGACACCCTGCACCTCGTAGGAGCACCGCTCCGCCCCCGGCGCCCAGGTCGTCGTGGAGGTCAGGGCCGTGGAGATGGTCCGGACACAGCCGCTGGTGGAGGGGTCGTCGCCGGGGCCATCACCGGGGTCGCGCTCCTCTCCGCCGCAGGCCGCCAGCACGGAGGCCACCGCGAAGGGGAGGAGGTGAGGAAGGCGGGACAGGTATCGCGTCATGTATGCCACCCGGGAAGGAGCCAGCGGCGCAGGCCGCGCTCACGCAGGGGGGATACGCCGGCCCCGCCCGCTATTCTCACGGACATGGTGCGCTACTGAAACCAACGGGCAGCCACGCCTGGCCGGACAGCGGGTCCCTCCCAACACTATTGAAGGTTCCAGAGGGCCACCTACCAACCAGGACGGAACGGGCATGATCAGAACGCTACTCATCGGGCAGCAGCCGAGACCGTTGATTTTTCAGATCCGATGCTTCCCTATGGCTTTACGGCGGAGACCATCCGCAAGAGCCTGACTGTCGGGCTGGAGCAGATGCGCAACCGCGGTTGGCATGCAGACCTCTTGCAGATCATGCCCGACGAGTCCGCGGCGACGGCGATTCGCGACTGGCTGTCGAACACCGCCCCTTACGACTGCATCGTCATCGGGGCGGGCGTCCGCATCCCCGTCAAGAACCTCACGTTCTTCGAGAGCGTCGTCAATGCGGTGCACCGCTTCGCTCCCAACGCGGCCATCGGGTTCAACACGCGTCCCGAGGAAACCGCGGACGCCGTGAAGCGGCTGCTGAAAATCTAGAGGAGCCGTTCACCGGCCGGTGCTCGGAGGCATTCGCGTCTCCCCGCCGTGCCCACATCCCAGCTTGAGATCTCCGTCCGAGCCGATGGGAACCACATCATCGGAGGCCGCCTGACACCCAGGCGTCCCAGACGACTGCGCACGGGAGCACGGTCGGCGTCCGTGATGCGCAATGGCAGACATGTGCGGTGGAGTCCCCACTCCCGGCCTCATGAAGCGTTCCGACCTTTCCGGTGTCCCTTTTCCCGGAGAACGCCCATGGAGCATCGTCCCGCCCCTCCGCCGCCGCTTTCCGACAGTGAACTCCAGGTGGAGGCCGTGGCCTTCATGGATGCACGGGGACACTGGCTGACCGCCGTCGCGGCGCGGCGGGTGGCGGCGGTGCGCGAGTTCTTCCGGCAACACGCCCACCTGCGGCGCGACTTCCTCCGGGAGCGGGCGGAGGCGGAGCGCCGGGAAGGGCGGCTCGCGCTGGAGCTGTTCTCCCGCGCGGTCCAGCGCGTCCGGTGGCTGCTCACCACCGGGGACGGCCCCTCCACGCGCATTCATGGCGCGGAGGCCGGACGCGACCTGGGCCTGCTGTTCGCGGGCACGGACTCCGGACTGGAGGGCCTGACGTCAGAGCGAGACCAGCGCTGGAACCTCAACCACCCGCTCCCGCTCCCGCCCACCGGCTTTCGCACCAGCCGCATCAATGACGACGGCCCGCGGGAGGACCCGACCCACCACCTGGCCTTCTACGCGATGTTCGGCGCCTCCAACGACAGCTTCCCCGAAGAGCAGATGAACAAGCTGATGGGCACGCTCAGCGACATGGGGCCTCCGGATGATCAACACCTGGCCTGGGACGGCATCGACCTGGGACGCCAGCTGGGCGACCCGCGCTTCGACGTGAACGCCTGGCTCTGGAAGACCCTGGGGGACACGGGCCAGCTCCCACAGGCCGCCGAGGCCGTGGCGAGCTGAGGGCCGTTGGAGCTGCTCAAGGGATGGGCGTCAGCGGCAGCAGGACGAGCTCCTTGGGGTATTTCTCCGGGTCGTCGGGTTTTCCCCAGGGGATCCGCACATAGGACAGCCAGCGGCCATCGGGCGACGCCATGGGGGCGCGCACACCGTAGTCCTCGGACTCCAGGGGCAGCTTCCAGCACATCCACGGGCGCACCGCCGTGCACAGCCACGGCGAGCGTTCGTCCTTCGGGACGTGCAACAGGAACCTGCCCTCCCCCAGGGACGCGGAGCCTCCGCCGTTCCGCGCCGCGAGCGCCAGCTCCTCCACGGTGGGTGCGCGCGTGCGCACAAGGCTCGCGTCCGCGGGGACTTCGATGACGTTGAACTCCGGAGCCAGCTCGCCGCGCGAGAGGTCCGCGATCAGCGAGGCCCGCGACGACAGCGGCAGGACGTCCAGCATGTCCTCCGACAGGGGAACGTCGCGGCCTCCCATCGGGTAGCACGAGCCCGGTTGAGACATCGACTTCAGGAGCAGGTCCTCTCGCGGAAACGGGCGGCTGTACATCGCGACCGTGGGCCCCCACTCGCGCGCCGCCGGGTCGTAGCAGCGCACCTGTCCGCGTCCATCCTGCTGGACCAGGCACAGGGTGCCATCCCTCCAGTACAACCCGGGCGTGGGCCACGGGGGGGTGGTGGGAACGAGCAGCACCCGGCCGATGACCTCCGCCTTGTCCTTCACCGCCCCGACGCTCAGCGGAAGCGGAGGCGTGGCGGCCTTGAGCCGCTGCTGGAGGGCGTGCATGCCGTAGCGTTTGGCGCAGGCGCCGTCGGTCTTCAGCGAGCCATGCAGCTCCGGGTGGACCCCGTCCGCGAGCGCCCGCCGGGCGGAGATGGCCTCCAGCGCCGTGGAGAGACAGCCCATGCGGGAGATGCGCCCCTCCTCCTTGTTCATCCCGAACGAGCCGTCGCGCGCGTCGTCATTCATCTTCACCAACCGCGCGAAGGCGGCCAGGGCCTCGCGGGCGGGGGCGTCGTCGCGGGCGAGCAGCGACTGGAGGCGGGCTTCGGTCTCCGGCGCCAGGTCCCAGCGCACCGCGCCGAACGCGCCCATGTTCGCGGCCAGCGTCAACGCCGGGACGTCGGGCACGCCCTCCATCCACAACGATAGACGCCCCTTCTGGCAGCGCATCTTCACCTCGCCTTCGGATGACTGACTGTCCCCGACGACGACGACGCCGCTGCGTGAGAACTCCAGACCTCCGGGCGCGGACAGCTTTTGATACATCCTCACCCCGTCGCCGCTGCAGGCGCCCTGATTGACTGGGCTGTAGTACGGCCTGACGATGCGCTGCGTCTCCAGTTCGAAGGGGGTGCGCGGATCCTGGCCCAGGTCGCAGGAGATCCGCGCGCGGGTGAGCCGCTCGCCGTCTTGCCACTTCAGCGAGGGCCCTTCCCAGAGCGGCTTCTCCATCACGACGTCCGTCCGCACGAGGCGCGGTGCCGTCGAAGCGAGCACGCGGGGCGCGACGTACGAACCGAGCTTCAGGGAGCGCACGACCAGCGTCCGGGTCTCGTCTTCCGAGTCCGCCTTGCTTGGACCGGGACCGCGCATGTAGGCGACCCACCGGCCATCCGGGGACACGCGGGCCTCGTACAGCCTGTGGCTGCCCTCATCCTCATACGGACTGTCCCATTGGAGCGACCAGCACCCCAGGGGCCTGCGCACGGAGCAGAACTGCTTGTTGTCCTCGTCCAGGATGAACCGGCCTTCGGCGAAGAGCCGGGAGCCGGTGGACGCGAGCATCGCCTTCTTCAGCTCCTCCGCTTCCGGCGCGCGCAGGCGCGGTGGGCCAGCCCCCTCAGGGACCTCCAAGACGACGGCCTCGTGGTCCCAGGCGCGCCAGAACAGGACGGCCCGGGGAGACAGGCGCAGGACCGGCTCCCCAGGAGGCCGGACGTTCCGGGTCCCCATGAGAATCCTCCCGTAGCAACCCGGGAAAGAGCTCCACGCGGACTGATCACCCCGGTCCAACGGGACGGCCTTGCCCCAGCTCCGCGCCACGGGGTCGTAACAGCGCATCCGCTTGCCAGTGTCCTGCTGCGCCACGCACAACCGTCCCTGTCGCCAGAACAGGTCCGAGTCCACTGGCGCGCCAGACTGGACCTGCCCCTTGGACGGCTGGACCTCGCCGATGGTTTCGGGATCGCCTGTCTTCAACGGCGGGCGGTCTCCCTCCAGGTCCGGAGCCAGGACATCGCGAGGGGGGGTGGTGGACCGTTCCGGGTCATCGCCCGAGGCCAGGGCGACGCGCTTCCGGGCGCGCTCGAGCGCGGCGGCCAGGCCCGCGACGCTGTCCGCCTCCAGGTTCGCGTCACGACCGTACAGCCGGGAAGGTATGTCTTTGATCAGGAGGCCCAGCTCCTCCAACGCACGGCGGGCCCCGGCGTCGTCGCGGGCCAGCAGGGGCAGGATGCGGGCTTCGCTGTCCCGGGACACCCGAAACTTCACGGAGGCGGAGGCGACGCCGATACCAATGGGCTCCAGCGCCAGCAGGGGGGCCTCGGGCACGCCTTCCACGGACAGCTCCAGCCGCCTCGCCTGGCAGCGGACGCGGATGCGCGGGCGCGGAGGATAAAGGGCCAGTTGGGTGTCAGGAGCGTCATCCGCGATGTTGAACCGGCGCTCGACGCGCGAGCCATCTGGCAGGGACAGCGTCTGGGTGATGACCACCTCCGCGGGCAGACACGAGTCCGGGGAGGCCTGCGTCACGTCCACGGACTGGGAGACGGTGATGTCAGGGGTCTTGCCGGGCCCCAGGTCGCAGGCAGCGGACCCGGTGAGCTTTTCAGGAAGCGCCTTCGCCTCCGCGAAGGTCCGCGGCTCGGCGGCGAGGACCACGCCTTGCGACGGCGGTTCCGCGGCGAAGGCCGGGGTCGCGAACAGGGTCAGCAGGAGCCCCAGGCACCACCCACGAACGGTACGAAAGTGCATGTGCCCCGGACCGTATCAGCAGGTCATCCCCCACCGTCCAGGGAGGGGCCGGTGAGCGCGAGCAGCGGGGGAATGCACGCTGGCGCACCGTCACCGCTCATCCTGGTAGCCAGCACGCGCGCGCCACGCCACGCTGGCCCTTCCGTGGACGACACCCGCCTTCCCGACCCCGAAGCCCTCCGCCCGCTGCTCACCGACGCCCTGTCGCTTCCCGCGCTCCAGCCACATGGCCCACGCCTGGAGCGGCTGCTGGAGGACTACGCGCGAGGCGTGGCCCGGAAGGACGCACCGCTCGTCGTGGCGCTCGTGGGCGCCACCGGCGCGGGCAAGTCCACCCTGCTCAACGCCCTCTCCGGCCAGTCCCTGTCCCGTGAAGGTGTGGACCGCCCCACCAGCACCGTCTCCACCCTCTTCGCGCCGGAGGGCACGCCCACGGACGAGCTGGCCCGCACCGGCGCGCGCGTCGTGCGCTACACGCCCGGCCCGCAGGGGCTGTGGAGCGGGCAGGTGTTCATCGACACGCCGGACCTCAACAGCGTGGCCACGGCGCACCGCGATGTCGCGCGCGCCGCGCTGGACAAGGCGGACGTGGCGCTCGTCGTCATGCACCGGGGCAGCGTCGCGGAGGCCACCCAGGTGGAGTTCCTCGCCGAGTTCGCCCGCCGCCGCGCGCTCGTCTTCATCCTCAACTTCGCGGACGAGCTCTCCGCCGAATCCCGCGACGCGCTGAAGTCCCAGGTCCGCCGCGTGGCCACGCAGCACTACGGGCTGGCCGCGGAGGACGTCCCCGTCTTCGCCATCAGCGCGCGCGCCGCGAAGGACGGTCAGGACGTCTCCGGGGAGTTCGGCCCGCTCCTCTTCCACCTGCGGGGGCTGGCCACCCAGGCCGTCGCCGCGCGCGTGCGCCACACCAACGCCCTGGGCGCGCTGGAGGAGTTCGCCTCCACCGTCCAGACGGCGCTCAACGACACGGACGCACTGCTCGCGAAGACACGCACCGCGCTGGACGCGGGGCTCGCGCGCGCGGCGGAGTCGCTCCAGACGGACTTCGACGCGCGGCTGTCCCTGGCCCACGGACACCTGGCGTCGGAGGTGCGCCGTCAGGCCGCGGGACGCTTCTGGGGCCCCGCCGCGTGGGGGCTGCGGCTGTCATTGTGGGGGGCGTCCGGCATGGGCGTGGGTGCGCTCGTCGCGCGACGCAGCCTGCCCGCGGGGCTCGCGGTGGCGGCGGCCTCCACGGTGGTGGACGCGGTCAGGGACCGCACCCGCGCCCGCGCCGCGGAGGTGGCCGTGGTGGAGCCCTTCGAGGACGACTTCCTCGCGGAGTCCGCCGCGCGCACCGCCCTGGCGGAGGCGCGCAGCGTGGCGCGCACGCAGGGCCTGGAGGCGGAGCGCCTGGGCGTGCCGGACGTGGAGGTGATGCTGGCGGAGCTGCGCGTGGCCCGCGCGGGCGCCTGGCGCTACACGGCCTCCACCGCCGTCGCGGAGGCCGTGGCCCGCTGGTGGCGCACGGCCCGGTGGCTGGTGTTGCCGCTCATCAACCTGCCCCTGCTGGCGCTGCTGGGGCACGTGGGGTACCGCGTGGTGCGCGGATACGTCGAAGGCCCCCTGTTGCCGTTGGAGTACTTCCTCAACGCGGGGGCCTTCTTCGGGTTGCTCGCGGGCGCCGGAGCGCTGCTCGCGTCAGCGAGTCTCGTCGGAGCCGCTCGCCATGCGGGGAGAGCGGGCCGGGGGCGTTTTGTCGAGGCCCTCGCCGCCCTGGGCAGGAGGCTGGGAGAGGCCGTCGATGATGGCCTTGGCACCGGGCGGCAGGCCGCGCGACGCATCCTGGAGCGGATTCGCGCTGTCGGGTGACATGGACATGACGGCCTGGCCGGGCAGGTGGACGCCGCCGTTGGAGGCCATCATCGGCTGCGCGGAGTCCTTGCACAGCGGCGCCGACACCAGCGTCTCACGCACCGGATCGCCAAAGCCCGCGATGCGCGCGGGCACGGAGGGGTTGTTCCACCCGGCGCCCTGCTCCTTGGCGACCTTGAAGTGCAGGTGCGCGCCGCACGCCCAGCCCGTCGCGCCGGAGAAGCCGATGAGCTGGCCCTCCTTCACGCGCTCACCGACCTTCACCACCACGGCGCTGAAGTGCAGGTACTGCGTCTCCAGCCCGTCGCCGTGCGAGATGACGACGTAGTTGGCCAGCGGCGCGAACTGCTCGCCGCACCCGCCCTGCTTGCTGTCACCCCGCGCCATGCGCACGACGCCGTCGTGCGACGCCACGATGGGAGTGCCTTCCGGCATGCGGAAGTCCCACGCGAACGTGTCGTTGTGCTGGTGACTGCCAGTCTCATGGCCCTGGCTCACCGTATAGATGCGACCACACGCGAAGGGCACGCCTACCTCAGGCATGTTCGCGGCCGCCTTGGCGGCGGGAGGGAGGGCAGGAGCCGAAGCGAGGAGGGAGCCGACGAGAAGAGCGGTAATGGTCATATCGGGGCGGGCGGACAACCGGCACAAGGGCTTGCGCTATTTCCTCGGGATTTTCGCTCAGTCCCGAACGGATCACTAGCAGCCGAGCCGCGCCCCGCTCCGTCCCAAGGGGGCGACCCTTGACCACACTCCAGAGGGGAAATGTCTCGAAAGCACAGGAGCGCCTGTCTCCCTGCCTGCTCAGTTGGCAGGCGTTGTGCCTCTCTACCCGTGACGCTCCAATCCCTGACACCTGTCCAGATGTAAAGACAGACGCCCGCCTGCTCGAACGCCCCACGGGCAGGCTTTGGAAGGCCCCTGTCCCGCGATCACCCGTCGGCTCGCGGACAGCCCCAACAAAGTGACTGGTCACTTTTTAAGTGAACGGTTATCCTCCCGGTATGCCCCCGAAGTCCGCCCCCAGGAAGGCCTCGGCACCGGTGCGCCGCACGCAGGCGGAGCGCCGCGAGTCGACGCGCCGCAAGCTGCTGGACGCCACCATCGAGGCGCTGGTGGAGCAGGGCTATGCGCGGCTGACGACGGTGGAGGTGGCGAAGCGGGCGGGGGTGTCGCAAGGGGCGCTCTTCACGCACTTCGAAACGAAGGAGGAGCTGCTCGCGGTGGCGGTGGAGCACCTCTTCCCCCGCCTCATCCAGGACTTCCTCGCGGGCGTGGGAGCGCGTCCGTCCGGAAAGGACCGGGTGGGGGCGGCGGTGGACATGCTGTGGACCGCCTACCAGCGACCGGAGTTGCAGGCCGCCATCGAGCTGTACGTCGCGGCGCGCACCAGCCCGGAGCTGCAGAAGGCGCTGGCGGTGGTGGACGGTCCGCACCGCCAGAACATGCACCGCGTGGCGCGCGAGCTGTTCCCGGATGTGGCCGCCACGCACCCGGACTTCGACGGTGTGGTGGAGCTGGCGCTGGACGCGGTGCAGGGCGCCGCGGTGGGCGGCGCGGCCCGCCCGGAGGACCCCGCGCACCGCCGCATGTTGGACACGCTGGCGCGCTTCATGCGCGTCGCGTTCGCACCCAAGGATTGATTCGCAGGAGGTCAGCAGCCATGGACATGACGCACATCCCCGACCTCATCACCCCGGCCATCCCGGTGTTCGTCATCACCGTCATCGCCGAGGCCCTCTGGGTGCGCAAGCTGCGGCAGGAGCGCGGCGAGAGCATCAAGGGCCACACGTGGAAGGACACGTTCGCCAGTCTCTCCATGGGCCTGGGCAACGTGGCGGTGAGCGTGTTCTGGAAGGGCGTGGCGTTCGCGGGCTACGCGGCGCTCTACCACCTGACGCCGCTGCGCATGGGCCACGGGCTGGTGGCGTGGGTGCTGCTCTTCTTCCTGGAAGACCTCTGCTACTACGCCTTCCACCGCGTCCACCACGAGAGCCGCCTCTTCTGGGCGTCGCACGTGGTGCACCACTCCAGCCAGCACTACAACCTGTCCACGGCGCTGCGGCAGACGTGGACGCCGATGACGGGCTGGGTGTTCTGGGTACCGCTGGCACTGCTGGGCTTCTCCCCGGAGATGATCGTCACGCAGCAGGCCGTGAGCCTGCTGTACCAGTACTGGATCCACACGGAGGCCATCGACCGGCTGCCGCGCCCCGTGGAGTGGCTGTTCAACACGCCGTCGCACCACCGCGCGCACCACGCCTCCAACGCGGCCTACATCGACGTGAACTACGCGGGCATCCTCATCATCTGGGACCGCCTCTTCGGCACGTTCGTCCCGGAGACCGAGCGCCCCATCTACGGGCTGACGAAGAACCTCACCACGCACAACCCGGTGCGCATCGCGTTCAACGAGTTCGCCGCCATCGCGAGGGACGCGGCCCGCCCGGGACCGTTGAGCCAGCGGCTGGGCTACATCTTCCGCAACCCGGCCTGGAAGCCCAAGGGGGCGCTGCCGCCGTCGGAGTCCCCGCCCGTGGAAGCCGCGCCCTCGGCACCGTAGGGCCCGCGCCCTTCCGGGTAGAGGACAGCTTGGGGGGTGGAAGCGACGTCCAGGCAACGCGGGCCGCGACATCGTTGCGTCCGCGCCGTGCGGGCCTTGCTACGGTGCGCCGCGACGGTTCTGGCGGGCGCCGCGCATGAGGTCGGCGCCCCTTGCAAGGGAGTCGGGTCATGACGGAGCGCGAGTTGTGGGAGCGGTACCAGCGGCACCTGTGCGTCGTCCCCTCCGTGGGGCTCACGCTGGACATCTCCCGCATGAACTTCGGCGCGGACTTCCTGGACGGGATGCGCTCGCGCATGGACGCGGCGTTCCAGGCCATGGACGCGCTGGAGAAGGGCGCCGTCGCCAATCCGGATGAGAAGCGCCGCGTGGGCCACTACTGGCTGCGCGCCCCGGAGCTGGCGCCGGAGGCGGAGCTGAAGACGGCCATCACGGACATGCAGGCCCAGGTGGCCGCGTTCGCGAAGGACGTGCACGCGGGCAAGGTGAAGCCCGTGAAGGCGGCGAAGTTCACGCAGGTGCTGATTGTCGGCATCGGCGGTTCGGCGCTGGGTCCGCAGCTGGTGGCGGACGCGCTGGGCAGCGGCCGGGACGCCATGCAGGTGCACTTCCTGGACAACACGGACCCGGACGGGATGGACCGGGTGCTCAACGGCCTGGGCGAGCGGCTGGCGGAGACGCTCACCGTGGTCATCAGCAAGTCCGGCGGCACCAAGGAGACGCGCAACGGCATGCTGGAGGCGGAGGCCGCCTACAAGCAGCGCGGCCTGGACTTCGGCGCGCACGCGGTGGCGGTGACGGGCGATGGCAGCGAGTTGGATACCTACGCCAAGGGCCACAAGTGGCTGCGCACCTTCCCCATGTGGGACTGGGTTGGCGGGCGCACGTCGGTGATGTCGGCGGTGGGGCTCCTGCCAGCCTGGTTGCAGGGGCTGGACGTGGACGGCTTCCTCGCGGGCGCGAAGGACATGGACGCGGCGACGCGCGTGCATGACGCGGCGGCGAACCCGGCGGCGCTGCTCGCGCTGATGTGGTTCCACGCGGGTGGCGGCAAGGGCCAGAAGGACATGGTCATCCTGCCGTACAAGGACCGGCTGATGCTGATGTCCAAGTACCTCCAGCAGCTGGTGATGGAGTCCCTGGGCAAGGAGCTGTCGCTGGACGGCAAGGTCGTGAACCAGGGCATCGCCGTCTACGGCAACAAGGGCTCCACGGACCAACACGCCTACGTGCAGCAGCTGCGCGAGGGCGTGAACAACTTCTTCGTCACCTTCGTGGAGGTGCTGAAGGACCGGGACGGCAAGTCCCTGGCGGTGGAGGGTGAGAACACCAGCGGCGACTACCTGCTGGGGTTCCTGCTGGGCACGCGCCGGGCGCTGTTCGAGAAGGGCCGCGAGTCGATGACGCTCACCGTGCCGGACGTGAGCGCGCGCACCGTGGGAGCGCTGATTGCCCTGTACGAGCGCGCGGTGGGCCTCTACGCGAGCCTGGTGAACATCAATGCCTATCACCAGCCGGGCGTGGAGGCGGGCAAGAAGGCCGCGGGGCGCGTGCTGGAGCTGCAGGGCAAGCTGCTCTCGAAGCTGAAGGCGGCGAAGGCGGAGGCGCGGTCCGCGGAT
The DNA here is from genome assembly GCF_003986945.1 of Corallococcus sp. AB018. Classification (NCBI taxonomy): domain Bacteria; kingdom Pseudomonadati; phylum Myxococcota; class Myxococcia; order Myxococcales; family Myxococcaceae; genus Corallococcus; species Corallococcus sp. AB018. The sequence goes on from NZ_RAWR01000084.1 coordinate 27,205, forward strand.
CAGCTGGCGCAGGACATCGGCGCCGCGGATGAAGTGGAGACGGTGTTCAAGCTGCTGCAGCACCTGTCCGCGAACGGCGACCACGGCGTGAAGCGCTCGGGCGGAGCGCGTCCGGCGGAGGCCCGCTTCCAGGCTGGCTGACAAATCATTGCCCGCCAGGGCAATGCCTGACGGTTCCAGGCCACGGCTAGCCTGGACCGTCATGGGCCGAGCACACGCGGTGGGGCTGTGGCTGTGCGTCCTGGGCGGGCTGGCGGCATGCCCGGAGGTGCACCGCCCGGGCGGCAAGCTGGACCGGGCGGCGCACAAGGACGCGTTGGAGCAGATACCGGACTCGAGCTGCACCTCGCGCGACTACCAGCGCCTCTGTCCCCGTGACACCGAGCCGAGCGAAGAGTGCATCGAGCTGTGTGGTGGACCATGACGCGGCCCTGGCACGTGTCCATGAGCCTGGTGGCCTGCCTCGTCCTCCTGGCCCCCGCACTCTTCGTCCTCCAGCAGGTGCGGGAAGCGAGTGCGACACCCATGCAGGAACCGGAGGGACTGGTCCCCATGCTGACCTACGACGAGCGGATGCGGCGGGTGACCTACCACTACACCTGCTTGAAGCAGACCGACTGTGAGGCCCCTCTCGTCTGTTACCGCGACGTCCGCTTCCGGCGCTATTGCACGGACAGCGCCTGCACGACCGACAGCCAGTGCCCCGAAGGGCAACGATGCACGAGCCTGCCGGTCTCCAGTGCGGGCGAAGTCCTGGTCAGGCTCTGCGCGCTCGTGGGCATTCGCCAGGAGGGAGAGCCCTGCTTGGAGACCGCTTTCGATGCGACCTCCGCATGCAGGGCGGAGTTCGAGTGCGTGGGGAGGGATGGCTACTGTGCTCGTGCCTGCACCCCCGGCCAACCCGGGACGTGTTCGGAGGGATTCTTCTGCGCGGACGTGAAGCCGAAGCCCTCGTGTCTCCCCACCTGTGAGAAGCGCGGCTGCCCTCAGGGGGAACGCTGTGTCCCGTTCGAGGAGGGCACCTCCATCTGCGCATCCATCCATGGTCCGAACTGCCTGGACACCCCCTGTCCCGATGGCCGCAAATGCCGAGTGTTCTCGAGCTCGGAGTTCCCGGGCAAGGTCTGGGCGGAGTGCATCCATCGCTGCTCCGCCACGAATCCGACGTGCGGCGAAGGCCAGGTCTGCGATGGCTTTCACTGCCTCCAGGCCTGTGACCCGAATGGCCCCAATCCCTGCGCCGACGGCTTTCACTGCGACCGGCGGGGCAAGGAACTCCCGTGGTCCTGTCAGCCAGACTACTGGCACGGCGGCTGATCACCTCCCGACGCTCGGACTGCCCCAGGGTCGACACCTTCATGGCCCCGGGCGCACGGGATGTGGAGGGCTTGAGTGGGTCCCATCGTGAGGATTCGACATCCTCCAGGACCCCTCTCGATGAAATCTTCACCTGCCTTCCTGCTGGCCCCTCCCCTCCCGACTCAAGAAGCCGAAGACCCGTGGCCCTTCGCCGCGCACGGCTGCGTGCGCAGCCGCGATGACGTCACCCTGGCCTCGCTTCCCCGCGCGCGCTACCGCTCCGCCCTGGAGATTGGCGGCGCCATCGGCCTGCTCACGGAGAAGCTCCAGGCGCGCTGTGACGCCCTGCTCTCCCTGGAGACCTCCGACTCCGCCCAGGCCCGCGCCATCCACCGCTGCCGCCACCTGTCGCACGTGCGCTTCCAGCGGATGAACGTGCCGGAGCGCTACCCCGAGCAGACCTTCGACCTCACCCTCGTATCCGGGCGCGGCGCCTACTGGAGCCTCCCGGAGCTGGCCCTCGCGCAGCAGCGCATCCTGGAGCACCTGGAGCCCGGCGGGCACCTGGTCCTCGTGCACTGGACCGGCCAGACGCGCGACATGCGCTGCAGCGGCCACGAGGTCCACGACTCCTTCCGCCGGCTCCCCCCCAGGCGCCTGCGCCATCTGCGCGGCGAGATGGAGGGCACCTGGCGCCTGGACATCTTCGAACGGCTTTGAACGCCCCGGTGAATCCCGTCCCCCACCCGGCCCTGCCCGGCGGTAGAAGGGACGGCATGGAACTGGGAATCACGGGAAAGACGGCGCTCGTCACCGGCAGCAGCCGGGGCATCGGGCGGGCCATCGCCATGGTGCTGTCGCGCGAAGGCGCCAGGGTGTGCGTGTGCGCGCGCAATCCGGAGCCGCTGGAGGTCCTCGCGAAGGAGCTGCGCTCCGAGGGCGCCCAGGTGGCGACGGTGGTCACGGACGTGGCCACGCAGGAGGGCGCGTACCTGGCGGTGGACTCCGCGGTGCGCGCCTTCGGTTCAATGGACATCCTGGTGAACAACGTGGGCGGCAGCGGCGGCGCGGGCGCCTTCGACGCGGCCAGCACCCAGCAGTGGAACGACGTCATCCAGCGCAACCTGATGTCCGCCGTGTGGTGCAGCCAGCGCGCGGTGCCGCTGATGCGCCAGTGCGGCGGCGGCAGCATCGTGCACATCAGCTCCATCTTCGGCCGCGAGTACGCCACCAGCGCGCCCTACAGCGCTGCCAAGGCGGGCCTCATCGCGCTCACCAAGGAGATGGCCGTGGACCTGGCGTCCCACCGCGTCCGCGTCAACGCCGTGGCCCCGGGCTCCATCTTCTTCCCCGGCGGCAGCTGGGACCGGCGCAATCAGCACGACCCGGAGGCGGTGGCCAAGATGGTGCGCGAGCAGATTCCCTGGGGCCGCTTCGGCACGCCCGAGGAGGTGGCGGACGTGGTCGCCTTCCTCTGCTCGGAGCGGGCGAAGTGGGTGACGGGCTCCACCGTCCCCGTGGACGGAGGCCAGGGCCGTGCCTACTGAACCCGGTTGCGGTATGGAGTCCGCGCGAATGAGGCCAACGCATTGCTGAAGCTCTACATGAAGGACGGCGACACCCTCCGCTACTGGGAAGCCTGGGAGCACGAGGGTGTCGTCACGGTGCACTGGGGCACCGTCGGTGATGGAGGCGAGCAGAAGACCGTTCCCGTCCCCCCGGACGAGGACCCCGACATGGTCATCGCCCAAGAGGCCGAATCCCTGGTGGACGCCGGCTACGACGAGCCCGAGCCGGACGCCATGGCCGTGCTGCTCGTCGAATACGCCGTGCAGGGCAAGGGCACCGGCCACGACTTCGAGCAGCGCAGCGCCGTGGAGGAGTTGCTCACGGACGCGCTCGGCTGGACGGGCAACGGCGAGGTGGAGGGCGGCGAGACGGAAGAGGGCGTCATGCGCGTGCACTGCCGCGTGATGGACCCTGACAGCGCCGCGCGCACCGTGGTGGAGGCCCTGGACTCGGAGGACCTGCTCGAAGGGGCCCGCGTGCTGGTGGCGCGAGGCGACGAGAAGCCCCGCGTCGTGCACCCGCCGCTGTTCCCCGTGCTCAAGTCGTAGGCGTTTCCGGAGCCTGGGGAGCATGGGGAGCATGGGGCTCCTGGCCCCGGGGACCGAAGACTCGGAACAGCAGCACCAGCGACGGCACCACCGTCACCAGGCCCACTCCGAGCGCCACCAGGAGCAGCCGCTGCACCACCGGCTGCGCCGCGGCGCTCTGGAGCGTCAGGTTCGGGTAGACGAGGTAAGGCGCCTGCGACACCGCCCACCCCAGCACGATGAGCCCGCCCTGCGTGGCCGCCGCCACCCGCGCGGCCCGGAAGCGCCGCGTCCACAGGAGCGCGAACGCCGTCACCGCCGCCACCGCGGTCCCCACATGCAGTGCCAGCGCGAACGGCGTCTGTAGCAGGACCGTCCACACCCGGGGTGCGCCCTCGCGCGACAGCAGCAGGGCGGCCAGGGCCAGCGGGAACAGGAGCCCGCCCGTCACCAGCGCCCGGCGCCGGAAGTCCTCCGCCAGCTCCGGCGTCGGCGCTTCATGCGTGAGGTACACGGCCGCCAGGAACGCGAACAGGCCCAGCGTCAGCACGCCCACGGACAGCGCGAAGGGCGACAGCCACGACGCGAAGAAGCCACTCACCACCGCGTGCCCCTGCATGCGGATGGCGTCGCTGGCCACCGCGCCCACGCACATGCCCAGCAGCAGCGGCGCCACCACGCTCGCGACGCTGAACACCACGCCCCAGCGGCGCTCCACCGCGTCCCCGCGCGTGTCGTAGGCGCGGAAGGTGAACGCCGTGCCCCGGAACACGATGCCCAGCACCAGCAGCGTCAGGGGCACGTGCAGCGCCACGCTCAGCGCCGCGAAGGCGCGCGGGAAGCCGCTGAAGAGCAGCACCAGCCCCACGATGAGCCAGACGTGGTTCACCTCCCACACCGGTCCGATGGCGCGGGCGATGAGCGCGCGCTGCTCCGCCTTGCGAGGCCCTCGGGCCAGCAGGTCCCACACCCCGCCGCCGAAGTCCGCCCCGCCCAGGAGCGCGTACAGCACGAGCGTACCCGCCACCGCGAACCCCAGCACCGTCGTCTCAATGGGCATGGGACACCTCGCCATCCGCGGGCGCGCCGGGCGTCTTGGACCCGGGCAGCGTGCCCGCCACCTGCCGCCAGAGCACGAAGAGCACCGTCACCCCGAGGAACAGGTACACCGCCGTGAAGGTGAAGAACGGCGCGGCCAGGTGCGGCACCGGCGTCACCGCCTCGCCCGTGCGCATCACGTCCCGGACGATCCAGGGCTGCCGGCCCCACTCCGTGACGAGCCACCCCGCCTCCAGCGCCACCAGCCCCAGCGGCCCCGACCAGAGCCAGGCGCGCATCATGCCCCTGCCGTGCGGCCACTCGCGGCCCCGCCACCTGCGCCACAGCGTGGCCAGCGCGAGCAGCGCCATCAGGCTGCCCGTACCCACCATCACCTGGAAGGCCATGTGCACCTTGGCCACCGGCGGCCAGACGTCGCGGGGGAACTCGTTCAGGCCCTTCACCTCCGCGTTGGGATCCGCGAACGCCAGGATGGAGAGCCCCTTCGGCAGGTCGATGGCGCCCGCTACGGTGCCCGTCTCCACGTCCGGCCATCCCCCCACCTTCAGGGGCGCGCCCGACTCCGTGTGGAAGTGCGCCTCCATCGCGGCCAGCTTCACGGGCTGCTCGCGCGCCACGTGCTTCGCGGACAGGCCCCCCACCAGCGGCTGCGCGAGCGCGGTGATGCACGCAAGCGGCAGCGCGATGGACAGCGCCTTCTTGTGGAACGCGGCGCCCGGATGCCTCAGCAGGATGAAGGCGTGGATGCCCGCCATCGCGAACGCGCTGGCCTGATAGCAGGACAGCAGCACGTGCGCCGTCTGGTACTGCCAGCCGGGGCTGAACATGGCCACCAGCGGCTGCACGTCCGTGGGCCCCGACGGCGTGGGCGTGAAGCCGGACGGGTTGTTCATGAACGTGTTCACCAGCGTGACGAAGAACGCGCTCGCCGCGCCGCTCACCGCCACCATCACGCCGCTGAAGAGGTGCAGGCCCGGCGACACGCGCTCGCGGCCGTACAGGTAGATGCCCAGGAAGATGGCCTCGGTGAAGAAGGCCACGCCCTCCAGGCTGAAGGGCAGGCCAATCACTTCGCCATAGCGGCCCATGAACTCCGGCCACAGCAGGCCCAGTTCGAACGAGAGCACCGTCCCGCTCACCGCGCCCACCGCGAACAGGATGGCGGTGCCCTTGGCCAGCTTCTCGCTGAGCTTCCGGTAGTCCGCGTCCCCCGTGCGCCGGTGCTTCAGGTCGCTCAACACCATCAACACCGGCAACGCCACGCCGGCCGCCGCGAACACGATGTGGAACGCGAGCGAGAGCCCCATCTGCGCGCGCGCATAGAGCAGGTCCGTCATGGACATCAGTCTGCTTTATGCGCGCATTTTGCGCATTCAGGATTTCTTATCTTTGTCCGCAGGCACCTTGGCGATGGCCCGCGAGGGCACCAGGGTCTGGATGGAGTTGCGGGCCACGGCGGTGGCGAGCGAGGTGGCGAAGATCATCACCACCTTGCGGCCCAGCTCCGCGCCCAGCGGCTTGTCCTCGATGCTGGTGGCCACGCGGTCCGGGTGGGCCCAGGCGCGCTCCAGGGCCTTGCGGCGCATGCGGCGCACGCGCTCGTCGTGGTGGCGGGCGCGGTAGATGGCCAGGCCCACGCCCAGGCCCACCGCCACCAGGGCGGCCGCGCCCACGGTGATGAGCAGGTCCTTGTTCTGGTTGACGTGGTAGCGCACGTCCGTGGCGCGGGTGCGCCGGCGGTCCAGCTCCTCCAGGGTGAGCAGCAGCTCGTCGCGGATGCGGTCCGCGGTCTGCTCCACCTGCTCGCGGTCGCCCATGCGCCTGGTGATGGCATGGTCGACGTGCGCTTCGGTCTCGGGTGCCTGGCTCATTGCAGCGTCTCCCGGGTCATTTGAAGGTCCGTCTTCAAGCGCTCCTGGGTGTGGACCAGCGGCTTCTTGGGGATCCGCTTCGTGCCCAGGAACAGGAGGAGGCCGGCCACGGCCAGCAGCACCGCGCCCACGATGAGCACGCCCACGGCGGCCCCCAGGGGCAGCGCCAGGCCCAGCGCGACGAAGAGCACGGCCAGCGACGTGAGGGCCAGCACGGCTCCGGCGCCCAGGAAGATGCCCGCCAGCTTGGCCGCCTGCAGCTCCTGCTTCAGCTCCTTCTTGGCGTGCATCACCTCCGCCTTCACCAACAGGCGGGTCTCCGACAGCGCGTGCCGGATGAGTTCGGGGGTGGAGAGCGTCTCCAGCTGGCTGCGCTCCAGGCGTTCTGATTCGAGGTCCACGACCGTGCCTCCGACAGGATGACTTCCAGGGCACCACCGCCGAACGCCTGCCTGGCGTCCCGGCTGCCCCGGTCTGTCCCTCAAGGTGGTCAGGAAGGGTGTGTGGGAGAAGTCCCGCCGCACACCCCATTCACGTCCGGCTGCCTGCCTGGTGCCCCCACCCTCCCGGGCGGGGCCGACGGGGTCGGCCGGGGGCCAGGCGACTAGCGGCGGCTCTTCTGATGCGCGATGGCCGTGGCCAGCGTCTCGCGCACCTGGCGGGCCCGGAACAGGCGGTCCGCGGTGTCCAGCAGGTTCTCCGCGTACAGCACCTGCTTGCGCAGGCGGGCCGGGATGGCGCGGGTGCCCAGGTGCGCGCCCAGCAGGGCGCCGGTGAGGGCCGCGGCCACGTCCGCTTCGCCGCCACAGCGCAGCGTGAGGACCACGGCCTCCCGGAAGTCGTGCGGCACCTTCAGCGTCGCGTACAGCGACGTGAGCAGCACCGGCACCACGTGACACGGCAGGCCGTCCACGCCCTTCAGCTCGCTGGGGGGCACGCCCACCTTGCGCAGCTGGTTGAGCGCGCGCTGGGTGTCCCAGGTGAGCAGGCGCGGCAGGTGGCGGATCTCCTCCGCCAGGTTCTTGTCGTGCACGGCGGCGGACAGCGCCAGGGCCTCGCAGAAGGCCGCGGGCGTGAGGGCCTCCTGCTCCATGCCCAGCGCCACGGCCTGCGCGAACGCGGCGGCGGCGGCGGCGCAGACCGGGTCCTTGTGCGTGATGACGGTGAGCACGCCCGCGTCGTGCGGCAGACGCGCGCGCTGACCGCTTTCGAAGAGGCCCACCACCAGCGCGCGGCTGAGCACCGACGGGCACCGGGTGCCCAGGGGCGCGCCCGCGCTCATCCACGGCGTGCCGCTCGCAAGGCGCTGCAGCGATTCCGACAGGCTGCGCGGCGGCTGGAGGATGATGCCCTCCTGCCACAGCCACGCCAGGTGCAGCGCCGCGCTGCGGCCGTCCACCTTGCCCTCGCGGATGACGCTCTCCGCGGCCGCGAGCAAGAGCTGCGTGTCGTCGCTGAACTGGCCCTTGGCGAACTTGCCGCGCGGCCGGGGCGCGAAGTCCTCCGCCAGGCCGGGCAGCCGCGCCAGGCTCGCCGGGGGGATGCCCCTCAGCGGAAAGCCGAGCGCATCCCCGATGGCGAGCCCCAGGAATGCCGCATGAAAACGGTCCTGGCGGTCTGCGGGAGTCAGCGGCATCGGAGGAGCAGAGATTACCCGAGCCTCAGCCAAGGACGAGCACCGAGATGAACGCTGCGATGGTGCGCGACGCGATGGCGGATCGATCATGGGGCCTTGACGTGCACGGAGTGGCTGCGGTGGAGCGCTGGACAAGAAAGGTCCCGCTGGATTGCACCACGCGCGTCGCCACTGTCCGCCTCCTCCGCCGCAACCACGGCGCAACCGGGGGCGCGGTAGCTATCGCATCCCGCTGCGTTTCAGCAAGCAGGCGGGCCTGTTGAAACGCGCGAGCACGCGTGCATGTCCAACTTCGAATGCTGCGCATGGACCGAAAGGGACGCACGGGTGGCCTCGTGCGCGTGCGCTGCCCACGGGCTCAGGTGTTCACCTTGACGCGCACGACTTCACTTCGTCCACGCGATGCACGCGCGGATCACGCGTCGTCACGGCCCAGGTTCACCACCGCCATCAGCCGCGCCACCACGGCCTCCGCGCCCTGGTGCAGCCGTGAGCCGTCCCACAGCGCGGGGGACGTGTGGCCGCCGCGCTCGCGCCAGTCCTTCTCCACCTCTTCGTAGGTGAGGTTGCGGAAGCGCACGCGGTCCTCCAGCGCGTGGTCCGTGACGAAGCGGCGCGCGGTGGCGGACGGCGGATCCGCGATGCGGTGGAACAGCTCCAGGACGGGCGACTCGGGCGTGCTCATGACTTGAGCCGCATCATGCTTCGTCCGAGCCCCGGAACGCGAAAAGGGTGGAGCGCCGGTCCCCACGTCCGCGGGGATTCGGAGCACCACCCTTCCGGTACCGCACGCGCGCCCGGGAAGGGGCGCGCGGGTGAATCCCTAGCGGGACTCGGAGGCGCTGATGCGCGCGGCCTCGCGGCGCACCGCGGCCTGCTCCAGCGCGTAGCGCGCGTCCGCGGCGTTCAGGTCCTTGAGGCGCGCCTGGGCCTCTTCCATGCGGCGGCGGGCACCCGCGACGTCGATGCCGTTGACGTGCTCGGCGGCGTCCGCCAGCACCAGCACCTTGTCGTTGCTCACCTCCACGAAGCCGCCGGCCACGAAGTAGCGGTCCTGCTTCCCCGCCTCGATGAGGGTGAGCGTGCCCGGCTCCACCAGCGACAGGAACGGCGTGTGGCCGGGACGCACGCCGAACAGGCCCTCTCCGCCCGGCACGATGGCCTCGTCGGCCTGCACGGACAGGATGCGCTTCTCGGGGGTGACGATCTCGACAGTCAGCTTGGCCATGAAGGTCCTCGTGCTACCGCACTACCGCATCAGAAAGTCAGCCGCTGGGTCTTCACGCCCACCGGCTCGAACTCCACCACCCCGGCGTCCGTCAGGCGCGGGCCCCTGCCCGGAATGCCCAGCGTGCCCTCCAGCCACTTGAGGTGGTGGGCCAGCTGCCGCACTTCCGACAGCTGCTTCGTCGTCATCAGCTCCGTCAGCCGCCGCTCCTGGAGCTTCTGCCCCGTGCGGTCGAACTGGGCGGCCACCATCACCCGCGCCCACGCCAGGCTCTGGCCCTTCGCCTTCTTCTTGCCCTTGCTGGGGAGCGGCTTGCCCTTCTCCACCAGCGGGTACACCACCCAGACCTTCTCCCCGTCGTTGGACGCGAAGTAGAGGTCATCCACCGTCCCCACGCACACGTCCGCCGACCAGTGGGGCCCGCTCTCCTTGAGCACCTCCAGCCGGCACTTCCCCACGCCCACGTCCACCGAGCGGACGCTGTAGAGGCCATTCGCGCTCACCCGTGCCCGGCTGCCGCGCTCCTCCGCCAGGGCGGAAGGCGCGGCACCACAGACGAGCAGGGCGAGCGCGACGGTCAGGCGCATGGGAGTCTTACGCCGCCGCCAGCTTGCGGGCCTTCTCCTGAGCCTCTTCGATGGCGCCCACCATGTAGAAGGCGGACTCCGGGAGCTCGTCGTGCTTGCCTTCCGCGATCTCCTTGAAGCTGCGGATGGTGTCCTTCAGCGCCACGTAGCGGCCGTCCAGGCCCGTGAAGACCTTGGCCACGAAGAACGGCTGGGACAGGAAGCGCTGGATCTTGCGGGCGCGCGCCACGGACAGCTTGTCCTCTTCGGAGAGCTCGTCCATGCCGAGGATGGCGATGATGTCCTGGAGCTCCTTGTAACGCTGCAGGATGCCCTGGATGCGGCGGGCCACGGCGTAGTGCTCGGCGCCCAGCACGTCCGCGGACAGGATGCGGCTGGTGGAGTCCAGCGGGTCCACGGCGGGGAAGATGGCGAGCTCCGCGATGGAGCGGTTGAGCACCGTGGTCGCGTCCAGGTGGGCGAACGCGGTCGCGGGGGCCGGGTCCGTCAGGTCGTCCGCGGGCACGTAGATGGCCTGCACGGAGGTGATGGAGCCCTTGGTGGTGGAGGTGATGCGCTCCTGCAGGCCGCCCATCTCCGTGGCGAGCGTGGGCTGGTAACCCACCGCGCTGGGGATGCGGCCCAGGAGGGCGGACACTTCCGAGCCGGCCTGGGTGAAGCGGAAGATGTTGTCCACGAAGAGGAGCACGTCACGGCCCTCCACGTCGCGGAAGTACTCCGCCATGGTCAGCGCGGAGAGGGCCACGCGGGCGCGGGCGCCGGGCGGCTCGTTCATCTGGCCGTACACGAGGACCGCCTGGCTCTTCTCCAGGTTGTCGGTCTGGATGACCTTGGTCTCCTGCATCTCGTGGTACAGGTCGTTGCCTTCGCGGGTGCGCTCACCGACGCCGGCGAACACGGAGAAGCCGCCGCGCTCCACGGCCACGTTGCGGATGAGCTCCTGCAGGAGCACCGTCTTGCCCACGCCGGCGCCGCCGAACAGGCCGATCTTGCCGCCACGGGTGTAGGGGGCGAGCAGGTCGATGACCTTGATGCCGGTCTCGAACATCTGCACGCGCACGTCCTGCTCCGTGAACGGAGGGGGCGCGCGGTGGATGGGCCAGTACTCGGTGGCGTTCACCGGGCCCATTTCGTCCACCGGGTCGCCGGTGACGTTCATGATGCGGCCCAGGGTGGCCTTGCCCACCGGCACCTGGATGGGGGCGCCCGTGCTGCGCACCGGCATGCCACGGCCCAGGCCCTCGGTGGAGTCCATGGCGATGCAGCGCACGGTGTTCTCGCCCAGGTGCTGCGCCACCTCGATGGTGAGGTTGTCCTTCTCCGCGCCCAGGTTGGGGTTGGTCAGCTTGAGGGCGGCGTACACCTCAGGGAGCCCGCCGGGCGGGAACTCCACGTCGACCACGGGGCCGAGAACCTGCGTGATCTTGCCAGTCGTCGGGACTTGAGCGCTCATGGGACTCCTCTGCCTTGTCTCGTGTGGCGAGCGGCCGGGGCGCCGCCGCCCGTCAGGAAATCGAACCCCGAAGAGGGGTGTGGGCGGGCCCCCTTTACCGGGGGGTGCCCGGCAGGGTCAAGCCTCCCGGGTCCGCGCACGTAAGTCCCGCTTAGCGGAGCGGTGTCCCGTACGCCAGTCCCTTGAGGTGCCCTTCTGCGACGCCTGCCCGGTGGGGGGGCCAGGAACGACGAAGGGCCCGTGCCTCCGGCGCTCGTGGAAGCGCGAAGCAACGGGCCCTTCTGGAGAGGCGGCCGGACGGGAGGCGGACTACTTGAGGGCCTCGGCGCCGGAGACGATCTCCATGAGTTCCTTGGTGATGACCGCCTGGCGGGTGCGGTTGTAGATCAGGGTGTAGCTGGAGATCATGTCCGTGGCGTTGTTGGTGGCGTTCTCCATGGCGCTCATGCGCGCGCCCTGCTCGCTGGCCACGCTCTCCAGCAGCGCCCGGTACAGCTTGATGTTCACCGCCTGGGGCACCAGCCGGTCCAGCACGGCCTGGCGGGACGGCTCGTACTTGAAGTCCACCAGGGCCGGGGCGGAGGTCACGCTCTCCGGGGTGGGCGTGGCGGCGGCCTTCGCCGTGGCGGGCTGCAGCGGCAGCAGCTGCGACACGACCACGTTCTGGGTGATGGCGGAGACGAACTCGTTGTAGACGACGTAGACCGCGTCGACCTCGTCGTTGAGGAAGGCGGCGGCCAGCTCTTCCGCGACGTTGGCGGCGGAGCGGTAGTTCAGCGTCGCGTACAGGCCGGCGAAGTCCTTGCGGATGGACTGGCCGCGGTTGCGGAAGAAGTCGTTGCCCTTGCGGCCCACCGTGGAGACGCGCACCTGGAGGTCGCTGTTCTCGTACAGGTAGCGGTTGGCGCGGCGGATGACGTTGGAGTTGAAGCCGCCGGCGAGGCCGCGGTCGGACGTGAGGAGCAGGAGCTCCACGCGGCGGATGGGGCGGGAGGCGAGCAGCGGGTGCGCCAGCTCCTGGTCGGCGGAGCGCACGGCCAGCTCGGAGATGATCTGCTCCAGCGTCTGCGCGTACGGGCGGGCGGCGAGGATGGCGTCCTGCGCCTTCCGGAGCTTCGCGGCGGAGACCATCTTCATGGCCTTGGTGATCTGCCGCGTGTTCTTCACCGTGCGGATGCGCTTGCGGATGTCGCGAAGGGACGCCATGGACCGGAAACTCCTCGTAAGACGTGCGGCGCGCGCCCCGTGACAGCCCGGGCTGGCCATGAGGGACGGCGGGCCCCCTATATAGGCG